>JBGOZZ010000087.1:0-5805 GCA_041480465.1 Methanoregula sp.
ATTACAAGATGCAAGAAATCTGTGTAGGTTTTGAAATGGATCTCCCTGAAAAAAAGCTAAAAAATAAAATATGTACGCTTTGTTATGGCACGGGTAATGTAATACAACCAAATGGTGTAAAAGTAGCCTGTCCAAAAGGTTGTCCGGGTTTCTATCCTCCACATCGGTAAAATTTGTGTTGAACAATAATCTGGTGGTGGTGTATGGGACAGGAAAATGTGATGTACTTTGCGGAAAAAGAGGGGGAGTTGGTAAATCTTCTCTTCGAATTAGGGATAAAAAGAAACGTTGCCAAAGTACTCGTGTTCCTTGCAAAAACACCGATGGTAACATCTCGTGCGATCGTACAGGGAACCGTCCTCCGCCATCTTGAGGTGGTCGCTGTGATGAAATACATGAAGAAACAGGGTTGGATCAAGAGCCAGTATAACAAAGGTGAGAACAAGGAGAGACTGGTAAAGATCTACGAGCTGGCAAAACCTATCCCCGAGATCGTGAACAGCATCGAAAAAGAAAAGATAAAAAAAGCGAACGACCAGCTCCAATTGATCCAGAAATTACGGAACTGCCAGTGTATAACCAACAACTTGGAACAAACGAGAATCGGCGAAAAGAACAATGATCCCTGACTGGATTTGCACACTGTTCAGTTCAGAAAATAAACCACAGTGGAAGTAATTTAACTGGATATTTATTTACAACAGGGTGTTTCCCGTCAGCAATGACCCCTGAACAGGTCACGCACCATTGCCGGAATTTCAGAGGGGCGGGATGCCACCGGCACACCCAGCTTCCTGAGCCGGGCGATCTTGGAGCGGGCATCACCTTCACCGCCCTCAACAATTGCACCGGCATGACCCATGCGTTTGTCCGGGGGAGCCGATATCCCGGCGATATAGGAGACGATCGGGAGATCGGTGGACTTTGCCCCTTCCTCTTCAAGGTTCCCGCCCACTTCACCGATAAGCACCACGGCTTTTGTCTGCGGGTCTTTTTCAAACCGCTCCAGTACATCGACAAACGTCTGGCCGATCACCGGATCACCGCCAATGCCAACAACGGTGCTCTGCCCGATGCCTGCCCGGGTGAGCTCGTCCACGACCTCGTAGGTCAGCGTGCCGCTCCGGGATATTACACCAACATTACCTCGTAAAAATAATCCTGCCGGCATGATCCCCATTTTAACTTCCCCGGGCGAGAGGAGCCCGGGGCAGTTGGGACCGATGACGCTGCATCCTTCCATCTTCGCGTAGGCAATCGCCTTCATCGTATCATGTACCGGGATGTGCTCGGTGATCGCAACGATGGTCTGAATGCCGGCATGTGCCTCCTCCATGATCGAATCGGCAGCAGCCGCAGCCGGCACGAAAATAACACTGGCCGAGATGTCGTGGTCCCGCATCGCTTCTTTCACGGTATTATAGACCGGGACTCCGTGGACTTCCCTGCCGCCCTTACCGGGCGTCACTCCGGCCACGACACCCCTTCCGCCTACCTCCCGGGCATAAGCATTCATCAGCCCGATATGGAACTCGCCCTGTTTTCCCGTGGCTCCCTGTACCAGGACACCGCTCTTTTTATCCCCGTAGATCATGCGGCCACCTCAACGGCTTTCCTGACCACAAGGTCCATCGTGTCCAGCATCTCGTAGCCTTTTGCCGAGAGCATCGCCCTGCCTTCTGCCTCATTGGTGCCGGCAAGGCGGACGATCACTTTCTGGGGGATATCTGCAGCGATGATCCCCTTTGCCACTTCGTCGCATTTCGTGATGCCGCCAAGGAGGTTGACCACAATAACCTTCACCGAGGGAACACTGCCGACGAGCCGGACCGCGTGCATCACCCGCTCACTTTCGGCACCGCCGCCGACATCGAGGAAGTTTGCTGCTTTACCGCCATAGAACCCGATGAGATCAAGGGTGGACATCGTGAGCCCGGCCCCGTTCCCGATTACGCCGATCGTGCCGTCCAGTTCGACATAGGAAAAGCCGTATTTCTCCGCTTCGCGTTCGCGGTCGGTGAGATCGCGGTTGACCGCAAATCCCTGCCTTCCCAAGGCATTATCGTCGACAATAAGTTTCGCATCGGCGGCAAATACACCCTGCGGGGTGGTGACCAGCGGGTTGATCTCTGCGAGCAGTGCGTCTTTTTCCAGGAATACACGGTAGAGTTTGCTGATGACCGGGCTGATCTCTTTTGGTGCGGTACCGACAAGTTCCCGGAGCATGAACAGTGGTATATCCCGCATCAGCGGGTTTGCGATCACCTTCCGGATCGCTTCGGGGTGCTCTTTTGCGGTGATCTCAATGTCCACCCCGCCACTCTCAGTAAAAAGGAGCAACGGCTGCCTGCTCGAGCGGTCAACGGTGATTGAAAGATAGTATTCGTGCTGGATCTCAAGCCGCTGCTCGGCAAGAACCTCGCGAACGGGGAGCCCCCTGATCTCTTTTTTAAACAGGTCCTGTGCGGTGGCGACTGCATTGTTACGGTCTGCCATTAAAATACCCCCTGCCTTTCCCCGCCCGCCGACATCCACCTGGGCTTTTAACACAATATTTTCGCCAAGTTCGGTGAGATGTGCCGGGAGTTCGGCGGCGGACCGAATGATAAATCCTGCCGGGACAGGTATCCCGTACTCCCGGATTATTTTTTTTGCCTCGTATTCGCGTAATTTCATGGCTGTGTACTCCCTGCAGCCAGTTCAATGCCTTTTTTCATTGCTTTCAGGTTGAGTGCCTCGGTGCCCTTGGGTACCGAGTCGAGGATCGCTTTTTCAAGTGCCGTTTCGCTGACGACATGAGTTGAAGCAGCCAGCGCCCCCAGCATCACGATATTTGCTACGATGTCGCGCCCCAGCGTCTCCTTTGCCTCCCGTGTCGCGGGGATCTCGATATACCTGCAGTCCGGCCGCGAATAAACGAGCGTGGAATCGACAAGCATCACCGCATCGTTCCGGGCATGGGCACCATACTTTTCGAAGCCTTCCTGGGACATGATCACGTAGATGTCCGGGTCTGCAACCTTGGGGTACAGGATGGGCGTTTCATCGATAATGAGCGCACTCATCGACGCACCGCCCCGGGCTTCCGGCCCATAGACCTGGGTCTGGACTGCAAACTTGTTGTCGTGCATCACGGCAGCCCTTCCGAGGATAACTGCGGAGAGGATGATTCCCTGCCCGCCGAACCCTGAGAATCTCACTTCATGTCTCATCGTTTCACCCCAAGGGCAGGACGGTTCCTCCGTGCAAGTTCTCCGACAATGAACATATCCCCGGGTATGTGCTCGCCCTTCTCCAGCAGACGGTCATGTTTTGCTTTCAGCATCGAGTGGGATCGCAGGTATTCCACCTGGTCAGCTACCAGTTTGAACTTGTTCCTGCGCCCGAACGCAGTCGGGCACTGGACCAGCGCTTCGATAAAGGAAAAACCCGGGGTCTGCAGGCCCGCAAGGACGGCTTTTTCGAGCTCTTTTACATGATACGAAGTCCAGCGTGAGACATAATTGGCCCCTGCTGCGATAGCGAGATCGCAGAGATCGAACGGCGTCTCGGCACAACCATAGGGCGTGGTCGAGGTGAGACACCCCAGCGGGGTGGTCGGGCTTCCCTGGCCCCCGGTCATCCCGTAAATCTGGTTGTTCATGCAGACAACGGTCAGGTCAATGTTCCTCCGGCATGCATGGATGAAATGGTTGCCGCCGATCGCAGCGAGGTCGCCATCTCCGGTGATGACCACGACGTGGAGATCCGGGTTTGCCAGTTTCACTCCGGTGGCAAAGGCAATTGCCCGCCCGTGCGTGGTATGGAGCGAGTCGGTAACGATATAGCCGGGGGCCCGCGAGGAACACCCGATACCGGAGACAAAGACCGTATCCTCTTTCTTCCATGCCATCTGCTCAACTGCGGCAAGCGTACAGTTGACGATTGTACCATTGCCACAACCTGCACAGTAGATGTGCGGTAGACGATCCTGGCGGTACCAGTCCTCAAAACTCATCGGTATGCCTCCAGTGCAGCTACCAGTTCCGAAGGTGTGTGCAGTTCGCCGCCGAGTTTCGGGAGACTGGTGACCGGTACTTTCACGTGGCGCTCGATCTCGCGGGCTATCTGGCCAAGGTTCATTTCCGGTATAAGGAAACGCCGTGCCTGTTTGAATTCCCCCAGCGCGTACTCGGGGAATGGCCAGACCGTCCTGAGCCGCAGGAACCCGATGTTGTCGCCGGGATGGTCATGCAGTACCTGCTGCACGCTACGGACAGGGGCCCCATAGGTTATGAAGACCAGTTCGGCATCGGGATTGATAATGTCATAATCCGCGATCTCGTGGCGGGCTGACTCGATCTTGTCCACAAGCCGCATGACAAGCGTCTCGTGCAGTTTCGGGTTCGTCGCACACGGGTATCCCCGTTCATCATGGGTGAGCCCTGTCACGTGAACCCCGTAGCCCTTGCCGAACTGCGGGAACCCGGGGATGCCATCGCTTTCGGGTTTGAACGGAAGTGTCCCCTTGACCAGTGCCTTTCGCGGGACCTGTTCCACAGAATCCGGGATGATGATCTTCTCCCGCATGTGCCCGACGACCTCGTCTGCCATCAGGAAGACCGGAACACGGTACTTATCTGCGAGATTGAATGCCCTGGCAGTAAGTTCATACATCTCCTGGACACTCGCGGGACACAACGCGATGACCGAGTAGTCCCCGTGAGAGCCGAACCTGCACTGCATCATGTCTCCCTGCGCTCCCATCGTCGGCTGACCCGTTGACGGGCCGCCCCTCTGAATGTTCACGATCACGCAGGGGGTTTCAGTCATCGCCGCGTACCCGATATTCTCCATCATCAGGGAAAAACCAGGTCCGCTGGTTGCTGTCATCGCACGTGCACCGGTCCATGATGCTCCGATCACCGATGCAATTCCTGCAATCTCATCTTCCATCTGGATGAAGACGCCCTGCATTTTCGGGAGTTTTACTGCCATATGCTCTGCAATTTCCGTCGACGGGGTGATGGGATATCCCCCGAAAAACCGGCATCCTGCAGCAAGGGCTCCCTCGGCACAGGCAGTATTGCCCTGCCAGAACTCAGTCCGTGTCAATATTCAATCGCCACCTTTTTGGGTTCGTACGGTAGTTCCTCCACCCAGTGGATTGCCTGGTCAGGACAGGTGAGCTGACAGACACCGCAGAGGGTGCGCCCGTAGAGGTGCATCAGCCTGCAGTTCGTGCACCGTTCGGGACGATCGAGCTCGGGGATCATGATTCCCTTGCGGTTGGCTTTTTTCCCCTCTTTGAATATCTTATACGGACAGACCTTCGTACAGAGGTTACAGCCCTTGCAGCGGGTCTCGTCAATGGCGAGTTTCATGAAATGCGTCCTGTCGTAGTATATATTCGGGGGCTTTACAAAAAACCTCTTCTTTTGGATCATTGCCTGCCCGTGCAGGGCTCGCCGGAGTACGAGCTGAACGCCTTTTCGGCGTTGATCCGGGCGGCCTCGAAGATATCATTCCCGTGGGCATCGATCCCGACCACCAGCGGGAGGCGGTCGAGTTCGATCACCCAGATCGCTTCGGCCATCCCAAGGTCTTCATAGAAGACTCCTTTCAGGACCATGTGAGACGAGGCAAGGGCAGCGCACCCCCCGGTAAAGGCGAAGTAGACTCCCTTGTTCCGGAGCTGCTCCCGCACCATCTCACCCATGCCTCCTTTCCCGATGAGCCCCCGCACACCCTTATCGATGAGAAACCCGGAGAGCTCGTTCATCCGGGCAGACGTGGTGGGGCCGGCGGCGATGACCTTACTGTCCC
>JBGOZZ010000088.1:0-5729 GCA_041480465.1 Methanoregula sp.
GGTTCTTCTTCACACAGTCTATGAACGTTTCCAGTTCACGCTTCAGCGGTTCAACCGTGTTCACCATCACCTTTTCGATGATATTTTCCTGCACGTATCGCTCCGCTTCAATCTGGTATTGAGCGGGTTTGCGGTAGATGTTCACTTCCTGTGTCATGAAGTTGCCTTCAATGGTGAAATCTGCGTCTTCGACATAAAATATCCGGATCTTCTTTGATGCCTTGCGGCTTGCAGACAGGGAGACCGGAATGTTGTTGCAGTTCATCAGTACACTCATGACATCCGCGTTGCCAACACTGTAAATATTGCAGGGATTCGGGAAGAATACGTTCAGAAGTATATCGATATCGTGAATCATCAGGTCCTCTACAACAGAACTTCCGGTTATCCGTGCAGACGCGGGGTTATGCCGTTTTAATTCCACATAGAGAGGCTTATTAATGATCTTTTTGATCTCAGCAACAATCGGGTTGAACCGTTCGATATGCCCGACTCCGATAGTAATACCTTCCGGCGCCTTTTTCATCAGCTGTTTAGCTTCATCTGCTGTTGCACAGATTGGTTTTTCGATAAGCACAGATTTTTTCTTTGAAAAAACCTGCGTGACAACAGATGAGTGGAACTGGGTCGGTACAACAACGCTGACTGCATCAGAATTATCGAGTAGTTCGCCGATTGATCCGTATACCGTTGCGCCATGCTTTTCTCCCAGCTCTTTCGCAGCCTGGGTATTCACATCATAAATACCCAGAGAATTCACACCTCTTAACTCTGAATAAACCCGGACATGGTTTTTTCCCATAGTCCCGACACCAATCACACCGACATCCATTCATTTCACCTGGTTGATAACATCACAAATATACGCAAGCTCCTTCTGGTCGAGCAGGGGATGGACAGGAATGCTCAGAACGGAAGATGCGAGGCTGGTTGATATCGGACAGGAATCAGGTTCGTTGGCAACTGCATAAACGGGTTGGTGGTGAATAGGGAGAGGGTAGTGTATAGCAGTTCCGATACCTTTTGCTTTCAGATATTCTATAAAATCGGCTCGCTTCACAGGAAATTCATCGGTCAGGCGAAGCACATACTGGTGGTATACGTGGTGCATACCTGGTGAAACAAAAGGAGTGAGAAGTCCTTTGACCTTGATGTGCGCATCATAATATTCGGCATTTTTCCGGCGCCGGTTATTGAACTTCTCCAGCTTTTTTAACTGGATGATTCCGATGGCAGCTGCAATATCCGTCATGCGGTAATTATACCCAATCCTGGTATGAAGGTACTTCTCGCTCTGCCCGTGATTGATAAGGAGGCGCAGACGCTCGTTAGATACCTTCTCACTGGTCGTAACCATACCTCCTTCACCAGTGGTCATGTTTTTTGTCGCGTAGAATGAAAAGCAACCAAACTGGCCAAACCCACCGGTCTTCTCCCCATTCCACATTGCACCGTGTGCCTGGGCGGCATCCTCAATTAACGTCAGATTACGGGATTCGCAGATATGTTGAATGCCCTGAACGTCAAACGCCTGCCCGAAAAGATGGACACCGATAATCGCCCTGGTTTTTGATGTGACGCAATCTTCAACCTTCAGCGGGTCAATATTGAATGTCTGCTCATTCACATCAACAAAAACCGGCTTTGCCCCTGTCATCGATACCGCCGTTGCCGTGGCAATAAACGAAAATGCCGGAACAATTACTTCATCGCCGTGGCCGATATCCGCAGCAAGCAGTGCAGCATGGAGAGCTGCGGTCCCGTTATTTATCGCGATTGCATGGGTAGTACCACAATAATCGGCAAATAGTTTCTCGAACTCTGCGACGTGTTCTCCAGCAGCCAGCTTGCCAGATTCCAGCACTGCCGTAACTGCAGAGATTTCATCCTGACCAATAGCGGGTCGCGCAACAGGTATCTGCACTACCAATCACCCTTGAAATTCCAATTGTTTCAGATAAGATGCGTAATGATTGGATATTATGGTTGCTATACAAAAACATGAATATATCAGTTTTTCCGGGTTTCGGGTGTCTCCCGGAGCCATTCCGTTTAAAGATAGGTAATTAGAACAGGAACAACAAATAATCGTACAAACGAACCGGGAGGGGAGCAAACGCACCATATTATATCCATCGGGGACTTTAACAGGGAAGAAATCGACATTCTGCTTGACCATGCGCGGCAGATAGATCAAAGAAAATATGACAGGAATGTCCTGTATGGTAAAATCCTTGCCACACTTTTTTTTGAGCCCAGCACCCGGACACGGATGTCTTTTGAATCGGCTATGGCACGGTTGGGAGGGACTTCCCTGTCCGTCGGAAGTGTTGAAGCCTGCTCCATAGCCAAAGGGGAGACACTTGCTGATACAATCCGGGTGGTAAGCGGGTACGCGGATGCGATTGTGATCCGGCACCCGAAAGAGGGAGCGGCCAGACTTGCCGCTGAATTTGCAACTGTTCCGGTGATAAATGCCGGGGATGGTGCCGGGCAACATCCTTCCCAGACTCTTCTTGATTTGTATACTATACGCCAGTCAATGCCTATTGACAGGATAGATGTAGCTCTGATAGGGGACCTGAGATATGGTCGCACCGCACATTCACTGGCTTCAGCGCTCTCACTCTACAATGCACGTTTGCATACCATCTCCCCGAAAGGACTTGAGCTTCCCGCAACACTTACAGCAGAGCTGAGCGAGAAGGGAATGGAAATTGTAGAACATGATGATATAAATGAAGTGATCTGCGACGTGGATGTCCTCTACGTCACCCGAATCCAGCGGGAAAGGTTCCCGGACTCGGCGTCCTATTTTAATGTAGCTTCAAGCTATCGCATCACCCCGGAACTTCTTGCGGGTGCAAAAAACCGTCTCATCGTCCTCCATCCTCTCCCTCGTGTCGATGAGATAGATCCAAGGGTTGACGAATTGCCCTACGCCCGCTACTTTGAACAGTCGCGAAACGGCGTTCCGGTGCGGATGGCTATGCTCATGCGGGTGATGCAATGAAGAAAACTGAAAATGCAGAAAATGAAGGGCTCCTGGTCCGGCGGATTAAAAACGGGACGGTGATCGACCATATCGACGGGGGAGAGGCACTCAACGTGGTGAAAATTCTTGGGATCACCGGGACTACGCAGGAGGCTCTTTCGATTGCGACCAATGTCCCAAGCAGGAATATGGGATGTAAGGATATCGTCAAACTCACCAACCGGGAACTCTCAAAAGAAGAAGTCGACAGGATCGCACTCATCTCCCCCCGGGCCACCATTAATATTATCCGGAATTTTAAAGTCTGCGAAAAGAAGGGAGTGGAGATCCCCGCACTCATAGTCGGGATTGTCCGGTGCCCCAATCCGGGATGTATTTCCAATACCAATGAACCGATCCAGAGCAAATTCGAGGTTCTGCCAAAAGGACTGCATTGCTTCTATTGTGACTGGGTAATAACAAAGGATCTGACTAGTTATATTATCTGAAAAAAAACACCTGCACTCAAAAGGAAGAGGATATCTAACCTTTTGTATTTTTGTTGATGATATCAAATTCATCACAGTAACAATACTTGATCCTCTGGCATCATGTGAATATATATGCAATGACATTTTATCAGATTATCAGAAGACTTGATGAAATCTAATTGATTTATATAATCTCCAATACCTTTAAAACCCATTTTTTTATAAAATTTTCGCTGATTTTTTATATTTTGATATATTTCATATAATGATAAACTAATATATAAGAAGTTTACAATATGTTTGGATTATGGTCATCATGATACAAAAAAACTATTTGTATGCAATGATTGCTGTATTGCTTCTTGCTCTCGTATTACCGGGAGCGTGTGCGTCCAGCAGTTCGGAGTCTGGCTATATCACTGTTGGATTGGCACCTGTTGCCAATTTTGACGCGCTGTATGCATATAATACAGTACCTGCAACAGTCGCATTCAGGGATCTTTCAACCGGTACTACCCCGTTGACGTATCTTTGGGAATTTGGGGATGGCGCAACGTCAGCAGAGCAAAATCCTTCGCATAATTATATTCGCCAGGGCCTGTATACCGTCAAACTGACAGTAACGAATATATACGGATCCAGCAGCGAAATAAAAACGAATTATATTGCGATTGGGCTTGCTCCAAGAGCGGACTTTACAGGTCAACCCACAACGGGAAATACACCACTGACCGTAGAGTTTACTGATCGATCCACCGGTCACCCGACATCGTGGTACTGGAACTTTGGCGATGGCAAAGAATCATCCGAACAGAATCCGGTACACACCTACTTCTCCAGTGGGGAATTCACCGTCACCCTGACTGCATCCAATGATTATGGTTCATCATATGCCTCGAAAGCATACTTCATTCATGCGATACCAGTCCTGAAATCCAGGTTTGTCGCTGAGCCGAAGGCAGGAAAAGCCCCCCTGGTGGTAAAATTTACCGATATGTCGACCGGAAACCCCGAAACATGGAACTGGGATTTCGGTGACGGCACCACGTCAACGCAGCCGAACCCTGTCCACTCCTTTACCACTCCCGGCGCATTTGATGTCAATCTTACCGTGACCAATGGGATAAATAAAGACATTTCTGTCCAGACCATTGTTGCCGGCGGTGTGCCGCTGACTGATTTTATCGCAGACAGGACAACAGTCGCCGTCAAAACCCCTGTTCTCTTCACGGACAAAACCCTCAATTCACCAACATCATGGTCCTGGAATTTCGGTGACGGTGTTACTGCCACGGAGCAGAACCCCACTCATGCATATCAGGTGAAAGGAATATACACGGTCACGCTGACCACGACAAATAATAATGGCGAGGATACCGAGAAAAAAGTGAATTATATCACCGTTGGTGTTGTCCCGGTTGCAGATTTTATAACGGAAATTCCGTCATACCAGCAGGGGACACGGACACAGTATGTACGGTTCATTGATACTTCTGCCGGTAACCCGACTTCATGGTTCTGGGACTTTGGAGACGGACAGAATTCAAGCGGGCAATTCCCGCCGCTCCACCTCTACAACAAAGATGGTGCATATACGGTATCATTATCCGTGAAAAATGTCTTTGGTGAAAATACAAGAGTAAAGACCAACCTGATCATGGTGAGAGAAGGTCCCCGGGTCGACTTCGTAGCCGACAGGACGCTGGTGAGTGTGAACCAGTATGTTCATTTCACGGATCTCTCAACAAATTCTCCCTCTGACTGGAAATGGGATTTCGGAGACGGTACCGCCGGGACAGGGCAAAACCCTGATCATGCCTACCGGCAGCCCGGTATCTATTCTGTCACACTGACTGCGTCGGATGTTTATACCTCGATAAGCCACACCAAGAGGAATTATATCACTGTTGTAAATACCCCGCATGCTGACTTCAGTGCAGACAAGACCAAAGGGATCACTCCCTTTGCCGTGAAGTTTACCGATCTGTCAACAGGGAGCCCCACACAATGGGCATGGGATTTCGGTGACGGTGCTACATCCAGCGAGCAGAATCCCACGCATATTTATACTACCTTTGGCACTTCTTCAACAAGCAGGTATACAGTAACTCTTGCTGCGACAAATGCCAACGGATTTGATGACGAGAAGAAAGTGGATTACATCACAGTAACACAGACACCGATCGCAGAATTCACGGTGGACAGCCGGCAGGGCAAGGCACCATTTATCGTGAAATTCCGCGACCTCAGTGCCGGCAACCCGA
>JBGOZZ010000089.1:0-5712 GCA_041480465.1 Methanoregula sp.
ACAAAGTGGGACTTGTCATGGTATCGCTCGCCCTTCCGGGTGCCCCGTCCCAGCATCTGCTCAAAGAGGATACGGGACTTCACCGGCCGCAAAAAGACAATGAATTCAAGGTCCGGAATATCAACGCCGGTAGAGAGCATGTCCACAGTCACCACGACAACGGGCATCGGCCGGTTCCGGAACTCGCGAATACGCTGGAGTGGCCGGTCCACCTTGCCGGTGATCTTCTGGACAAAAGAATCTCCTTTGCCGAAGACATCCCGGGCCAGATCCACCAGCTGGTCCGCATGGGAAGTATGAGGCAGGTCATTTACAGCAAAGATCAAGGTCTTGGGGAATCGGCCGAACTGCTGTTCATGCTCCTCTGCGTACTTGCGGATCTCAGTAAGGATCTTCCGGTTGGAATCAGGCGAAGTAATTTTCCGCTCAACATCATCAGTATCAAACTGCCGTTCATCCTCCAGATTATCAAATGACTGTGCCCCTGTTCTGGTATCAATCACCCCGACCTGCTCTCCGGGCTGAAGGAAGATACCGTTCATCCGCACATTCGAGTTCAGAGCAACCGCATCGTAATCGACCAGAAATCCTTCCCGTACTGCCCGGGTATAGTCGTACCGGTACACGATCTCCCGGAAATAGGCCATGGTGTGAACCGCCGGCGTAGCAGTAAGCCCGATCTTGATCGCATCGAAATGATCGAGCGTCTTTCGCCACACCGATTGTTCCGCGGCGGTATATCCGCGGTGGCATTCATCTGCGATGATCAGATCAAAGGCATGAATCGGGATATCCAGCTGCTCGGCATCCTCATCGATCGGCTCATCCTCACTACCAAACACAGCAGTGCGGCCGAAGAGATTGATCGTCATCCGCTGGATAGTGCATATATAGACAAATGCATGGCCGGGCTTGGGCTCCAGCAGGTAGGGAGACGGCAGAACTTTGGGATCAAACTTTTCCTCCTCCTCAAAATCCTCCCGGAAGAACCGCTGGCTGTAGACTTCATATGCCCGGTCAAACTTCAGTCCCGGCTGTGCTTCAAAAGACGCGAATGCCTTGACAGCCTGCGCAGCAAGAGCCCTGCGATCCACCAGAAAGAGGATCCGTTTTGCCACACCGGATTCCATGAGCCGGAAGACCTGGTTGACCATCGTATAGGTCTTACCGGTCCCGGTCGCCATAGCAACCAGCATATGGCGCTTCCGATCCCGGATAGCCTGCTCAATCGCTGCGTTCGCCTCGGCCTGGTAGGGGCGTATCAGTGAGTGTGCATTATCCCGGTCGGCAAGACGCTGGCAGGATACCTCGAATTTATCCCGAAGCCGTTCCGAGAGTGCGTCCGGCGTATGAAATTTCGCAACCGTCCGGGATCTGTTCAGGGAGTTGCGGAGGTCATGATACCAGATGATCTCGCCATTCGTTGAATAGATGAAGGGGACCCGGAATCCGGAATAATTGAAGGGACTTCCGGAAATCCCGGCAGCATATCGTTCAGCTTGGCTCAGGACATTCTGTGGACCAAGCGTGACCTTCTTTGCTTCCACCACTGCAACAATTTTGCCGTTGACGCAGAGGGCATAATCCGCCGGGCCGTTATCAGTAGGGAATTCTTCGAGAGCGCACCGGTTGACCTGCGAGAGATCCATCCCGACCTGATAGGGTTTGACAGACCAGCCTGAAGATTTCAGTAAAGGATCAATCCGCTTCTTTCGTGTGATCCGCTCGCTCTCGTATGTCATAGATGTTTAGCCTGGTAACTGACAGGATATGATTTCTATAAATGCTGTAACGTTATTTCTTGTGGTTTTGTATTATCAAAAATGGAAGATTTCCGGTTGGTATATTCCCAGACCTGGTCTGCAAGCATTTTTTCAGATGCTCCCAACCAGTAGCAAATTTTTGTTACTAACTTACCGTAAGGAACATTTTTGTTCCTTCCAGAAAATCACTAAAATCGTCCGGTTAGCCTGAAAATCCCTGTATTTCCTTCCTTTTCCGTAATATTTGGTTTCATAATAAAAGCACATGCACTATACCATCTCATGGTAGTATGTCAAAGGGCCCCGCGACAACGATGAACGAGAGAACATGAATGAAAAAAGAGAATGAAAAGAGGAATTAAACATGAAAGTACAACCTGAAAATAATGTTGAGAACCTGGAGCCAGGCCCGTCAGGATCGAATGATCAGGGAACCAGACAGAATTCCGAGGATCCAGGAGAGGTCAGGACATCGAAACGCACGAGGACCGCCCCGCTCCTTGTCGAGCGGGTGACGGCCATGAGAGGACAGGGTATTACAGCCCATAAAGAACCAAAGAGCTCATTGCGTCGTCAGACCCAGGCGGACATCTACAGTAAGGGTGCCGAGATCCCGTATCTGAAACTCGAGGCGGCTGCCCGCGGCCTTGTGTGCTCTCTCATGGAACGGCAGGACCGGATGAACGAAGAGATCTTCTACAAGCTCAATGATCTCGCGTTCCGGGTCGAGGATCTCGAAGAGGATCGTCCGGCAGCAGAAAGCACTACCGGAGACACTCGATGACCCGGGGCCGCAGGCCGGTCAATGCAATGGTTGAAGCTGTGGAGATTGCCAACCGGCGCGGGAGCGTGGAGCAGGTAACCGGCAAACGGGACTGTGCATTCGATTTCATCATTATCGAGCCGTACCGGAATGTGTTTGTGAAGGTGAAACGTTCGCAGACATCGTTCACCTATCCGCTGGAGATCCTGCACCACTACGAGCGCGAGATCGCGAGCCTTCACCGGGTTGCCCTGACAAACGTGACCGCCCGGGAATTCTGGGTCCGGTCTCCCAAAGGGACATGGCAGTTCTTCCTGGTCAGGCATGATTCCGTCCTGGAAATCCGTGCCGATGGCGTGTATATCCCCTGTGAAACCCTTCCCGTGAAAACGGCGAACCTGTCTGAATCCCCTGCTGACGGAACCCCGTTAACGGAATAGATATCTCCATATCTCCGTCGGTTGTGAGGAAATAATCCCTTTTTTGGCACCTTCCGGGAGAGTATCCCAAAAGGGGTAATCCGGGCCCTCTGCGGGCCCGGTTTCCCTCTTTTTTTATCACAGTGCTGCAAAAAACAGTGCAGTTTTACACACTTTTTTCAAATACGCGATTTCCCCGTGATTTGGGCCAAACGGGGCACTATCCTTCGAATTATAAAACGTTAATGTACGCTATTGTGAGGCAAAACGAGGGATGGCTCGATAGGTAGCACGGTCGCGGGCAAAGGAATGGTATTAAGGGGGTTGCAAAATGGTGTTCCGGAAACTGACCTTCAGCGTACCTCGCAGTCCTCGGTGTAGGCCTGCATTGATGATCCCAGGAATGTTGGCCGTCAATCCATTTTTATGACTTCACCGTCAGATCAAAGTACCCCGACTTAGGTGCATCACAACAGTGATTATCCGGCTGGCCCATCATACCTCATGGACGATCAGGCAGAGCACTATTACAAGGAAGGTTCTGATTTTTTCAAAAATGGTCATTATGCCGAATCTCTCGCCTCTTGTGACAAGGCGATTGCCATCAACCCGGAGTATGCCCCGGCATGGAACGGTCGTGGCGTGGCGCTCGGTGAGCTCGGAAGGAATGCCGATGCACTCGACTCGTATGACAAGGCGATTGCGATCCAGCCGGAGTACGCCGATGCCTGGAAGAACCGCGGATGGGCACTCGTTGAACTCGGGCGGGATGCCGAAGCGGTCGCTTCGTACGACAAAGGTCTTGCCCTGGATCCGGATGACGCGAGTGCCTGGTTCATCCGCGGGGCCGAACTGGGTATTCTCGGACAGCCCGCAGAAGCGCTCGCATCGTTTGACAAGGCCATCGCCATTAACCCGGATGATGCCTATGCATGGAACTTCCGCGGCGTCGCTCTCCATGAACTCGGGAGGTATCCAGAAGCGGTCGCCTCGTATGACAGGGCAATTGCGATCAACCCCGATTACGCCGAGGTGAAACAGAACCGGAAGATTGCTCTTAAGAAACAGGCATAATCTACCCTGCTTTTGAATGCCCGGACAGGAACAATTGATTCTGATTCCAGGAATCGCGGCAGAGAGTCGTAGTCGGGATCTCCCTTTCTGTGGTGATCCTGTTTTTTTTAAGACTCACAGGACGATAATTGGATATATTTTCACCATGAACGGGAAAAATGATTTTACGGGTTTTTCCCCTGATCAGGTGAGAACCGAGGAGAGAGCACCGGCTGCCTCGTCCCTTCCTGCATCCCGTACCCGTGGGAATACTTCAGCGGACACCGCAGCGTGATGTTCCACGAGATGATTCGTGGCGCCCCACGGAATATACCCGTTACAACTTCAGCTCTTTTGCCACACACTGGCCGGGTTCCTTATCCGCTTTTCTGAGGTTCTCCACCATTGAAGACATGTATGCTACGATCTGGCGAGATCGAAGCGATCAAGGTTCATCACTTTGGTCCAGGCTGCCACGAAGTCCTGGACAAATTTCTTCTGCGCATCTGCGCTTCCGTAGACCTCGGCCAGGGCCCGGAGCTGGGCGTTCGAACCGAAAATGAGATCGACACGCGTGCCGGTCCACCTGACTTCGCCAGTCCTGCGATCGCGCCCTTCAAAGATGTCCCTGGCGTCCGGTACCGGCTTCCACTCTGTGCCCATGTCGAGCAGGTTTGTGAAGAAGTCGTTGGTAAGCGCTTCAGGCTTCCTGGTAAAAACACCGTGCCGGGTCTCTCCGAAGTTAGTATTCAGCACCCGCATGCCGCCAACGAGCACCGTCATTTCGGGTGCGGTCAGGGTCAGCAGTTGCGCCTTGTCGACCAGCAACTCCTCGGCCGATACGGCATAGCGGGTCTTCTGGTAGTTGCGGAAGCCGTCCGCCTTCGGCTCGAGCACGGCGAAGGAGGCCACATCGGTCTGCTCCTGCGAGGCGTCCATGCGTCCCGGCATGAAGGGAACCGTCACCTCGTGACCAGCCTTCTTCGCTGCCTGCTCGATCCCCACGCAGCCGGCCAGGACGATCAGGTCAGCGAGCGACACTTTCCTTCCGCCAGAGGCGGTGCTGTTGAAGGCGTCCCGGATACCCTCAAGCATTTTGAGGACCCTGGCCAGCCGGGCAGGCTGGTTGACCTCCCAGTCCTTCTGCGGAGCCAGACGAATGCGGGCACCGTTCGCACCGCCTCGCTTGTCGGAGCCACGGAAGGTGGATGCCGATGCCCAGGCGGTCGAGACCAGCTCCGGCACAGACAGGCCGGAAGCCAGGACCGTACCCTTGAGGGAGGCTATGTCCTTTGCGTCAATAAGCTGGTGATTGACGGCAGGGATGGGGTCCTGCCAGATGAGTTCTTCCGCAGGAACCTCCGGGCCGAGATAACGCGCGCGCGGGCCCATGTCGCGGTGCGTCAGCTTGAACCACGCCCGGGCGAACGCGTCCGCGAGCTGGTCCGGGTGCTCATAGAAGCGCCGGGAGATCTTTTCGTAGGCCGGATCGAACCGGAGGGAGAGGTCTGTGGTCAACATACCGGGCGGACGACGCTTCGATGTGTCGTGGGCTTCCGGCACCGTGCCGGTGACTGCCTCCCCCTTCGGCTTCCACTGGTGTGCACCGGCCGGGCTCTTTGTCAATTCCCACTCAAAGCTGAACAGTATCCTGAAGAAGTTTTTGCTCCACTTCGTTGGCGTGTTGGTCCAGGTGACTTCCAGGCCACTTGAG
>JBGOZZ010000090.1:0-5712 GCA_041480465.1 Methanoregula sp.
ATCACCCTCCAGACTCTTCCTCTTCTAACTGCCATGGGCAGTTACCTCATCGATTATCCGGCAGCTCATGCATATCCCGTATGAGGGTTCACCGCATTGTTGACAGGAATGGACCACATCAGCGCCTGTGCATGTACTGGTCAGGTTTTTTTTCAGGTTCATGAGTGCATATTTTGTTGCCGGATGACGAGTGGTAAATTCATCCAGCATCTCCCGTACGTTCTTTTCAAATGGTTTGTTATTGTAAGGACACCTGGATTTATCATATCCCCCCGCGTGGAGAGTCGCATAGAGTGCCACTTCTTTTTTGGGAATAGTGATAAAGGGTCGGATCATGGGAATTTTACCTGTGCCGGTTCGATCTGCATGGATGAGAATTTCGGAATTTCCCTGGAGAATATTTTTCATTACTGATACAGTCACGTCATCGAGGTCATCCCCCAATGCAAGTTTCGTAATCCCGTGTTCAATGGCTGTCCTGTTCAGAAGGTAATTCCTGATCACGCGACAATACGTGCAGGAAAGGGCGATTCCTTTCCGGTGTGCGATCTCATCTACAGTAATCCCAAGTCTTTCAGGAAAAGATACCCTGATGCATTCCGTACCTGACAATCCGGCGATCCCTTTCGCGATCCCCGGATCACGATAACCCGTGATACCTTCATCGATTGATATAGCAGAGATTCGGATGTCACGGCGGCTGGAGGTAAGTTTTTTTAAAAAACAGAGGAGTGCGCTGCTGTTTGCATCTCCTGAGAGGGCGACTGCGATATGATCGCCGGGTACAAGCCAGCGGTGGCTGCGGATCTCATGTTTTGCTTTTCGTTCAAAATCGGCTTCAAAATGCTGTTTACAGAGGTGCAGCCCGGAGTATTCCTGGAAAAGTACTGCTTCCCGCCTGCACTTGTCGCACTGCATTCTCCAATCCATTCTAATCTGGACGATAAAAGATGTTTAAGGTTGTGTTGACCGGCCTGGGTTTGACATGTAAGATGTGATTTTATAGTCTGACACATAATCACTGTAACATTTATGGTCGTCGCCGCGGAACGCATCCGCACCCTGAACAAATATGAAAAATCCATCCTTACCACGCTTGAACGCGGGATGAAACGGTATTCATGGGTGCCGCTGGAGCAGATCAAACTGGCAACCAAACTGTCAGAATCTGAAGTCAACTACCGCCTGGCCCGTCTGATTGCATGGGGAATGGTCCGTTTCAATCCGGTACCCTACGATGGCTACGCTCTTGTCTTTGGGGGTTACGATACTCTTGCCTTGTCAACCCTCGCCAGGAACGGGACGATATCGGCACTTGGCTCCCGGATCGGTGAGGGAAAGGAGTCTGTTGTCTATGAAGCACTCGGACTCGGTCCGGTTGCCATCAAGTTCCACCGCATCGGGCAACGCTCATTCTCATCAGTACGGGTCAACCGGGAATACATGCCGGAGGAAGGCCATTGTCCCTGGCTGATCGCATCCCGGAGATCAGCGGAACGGGAATACCTTGCCCTTACCACCCTCCACCCGAAAGTCAGCGTTCCTCTGCCCATTGCCCAGAACCGCCATACCGTTGTGATGGCATTGATAAACGGTCCGAACCTCAACCATTGCCGCCTTGAAGAGCCTCAGCAGACACTTGATGAGATACTCACCAACGCAGCCCATGCATATCACGAGGGAATTATCCACGCCGATCTTTCCGAATATAATGTCCTCATGGAGGAAGGCAGGTGCGTTATCATCGACTGGCCACAATGGGTCGGAACAAGCCACCCGAATGCCCAATCAATCCTCGAGCGGGACATCGAAAATATTCTCTCGTATTTTAAACGGAAATACAACGTGAAATATGATCGCGGGGATGCGATGCGATGCGTGATCGGCTAAGGGTCTTTGGCATTGACATAATCAAAGGTTCAGTACGATCACGCTCCCGGCGTCCGATGTATGCACTTGTACGAATGGAAGGACAGATCATTGAGAGTGAGTCCGAGGTCTCGATGTTCCGGCTCTTTCGTATGCTCAATGAGGAACAACCGGATATTCTTGCGGTGGACAGCCTTCAGGAGATTGCTGCCGACCAGCACGATCTTTTCTTCTTTTTACAGGCGCTGCCCCCGCAGACCCGGCTTGTCCAGGTGACGGGAGGGGAACGCAAAGAGACACTCGGTAAGGTTGCTGCACGGTATAACATCAGTTTCAACCGGTTCGATCCGTTTGCCGAAGCCCGTACAACGGCCCAGGTTGCTTCTCTGGGAGCAGGGGCGGAGGTCATCGCATTCGAAAACGAGAGTGAAGTGGTGGTAAGCCGGCACAGGTCACCGGGAAAAGGCGGGTGGAGTCAGAACCGCTACGTCCGCAAGATCCATGGGGCGGTGCAGCTGAAGGGTAGGGAGATCGAGATGGACCTTGTTGCAGCCGGGCTCAGGTATGAAAAGAAGGTGACCCGGGCGTTTGGAGGGTGCAGCAGGGTCGCATTCCGGGTCTTTGCGAAAAGAGACCAGGTTCCGGTTTCAACATACCGGGGTGCTGATATTCAGGTACGGATCAGCGGGAAACGCCTAGAACGGATCCGGTTCCGTCCCCTCTCGGGTAAACCGCGGTACCTGATCGTTGGAATTGATCCTGGCACAACAACGGCAGTTGCAGCTGTCGACCTCGATGGCAACCTGCTTCATCTTGCAAGTTCACGGCAGATGAACATGGGAGATGTAGTTGAGTCTCTCTACCGGGTCGGGAAACCAATTATTGTCGCATCGGATGTGCAGGAGATGCCCTACTCGGTGGAGAAGGTCCGGCGGGCTTTTTCCGCTGTTTCTTACACTCCAAAACAGGATGTGAGCGTTGAAACAAAGATTGAACTTACCGCCCCGTTCCCGTATACAAATGATCACGAACGGGATGCACTTTCTGCTGCTCTCGATGCATACCGTCAGTACCGCCACAGGTTCCAGAACCTGATGAAGCGGATTCCTCCCGGTCATGACCTTGATGAAGTGCGAGCCCGGGTTATACGGGGGCAATCGCTCGATCAGGTGATCGGTGATATGAACTCGGTAACTCCGGCACCGTCAATTGACATACCCCCCGTGCCAGTGGAGGTAAAACATGATGAGAAGGTCAGATTGCTGGATGGGATGGTAAAACGCCTGCGTACGTTTGTCGCTGACCTGCAGGAAGAAGTTAAGGAAAAGGACTTTGAAATCCAGAGGCTCCAGGCACGGGTACGGAAGATCCACACCGTGCAGGAAGCACAGCTTGCAAAGGATACCGAAGTGATAAAAAAAGATGCGGTTATCCAGAGCTTAAAAAAACAGGTACGCAGAGAGGAGAGGCGCAACCGCACTCTTTCCAAACGCCTCGTGCGCATCAGGCAGTTTGCCGAGCTCTCGATGGAGGGTGAAGTACTTCCGGTGAAAGTGATGGATGCACTGACAAAAGACGGGCTCCGCAGGCTTATTGATGATGTTGGGATCGATGAAGGTGACATTATCCATGTGACCCGCCTCGACGGCTGGGGGAGAAGCGTGGTCAAGGATCTCGCGGAAGCCCGTATCAGGGCGGTTATTACGGGAGCGGCAGCGCTTGCAGAAAGCGATCCGCAGATGCTCAGGGCATTCCGGGAATCAGGTATCCCCCTTCTTTCTGACAAGGACGCGAGTGTTCAGGTACGGGGAAAGCAGGGACTTGCTAGTAAGGAACCGTTTGAAAAAGCCCTTGAACGCTGGCAGGAAGAGCAGTCGCATCACGAACGGGAAAAGAAATCCGCGATGATCGAGCATATCTTCAAAGAGTACAAGAGTGAACGGGGTAAGGAGGTGCGCAAGAGTGGATGACCGCGAGCTTTTAAAGGTCGTGACGGAAATTGTTGGAAAAGAGAATACGGCGGATGACTGTGCCGTAGTGCCCTGCGGAGAGCGGCTCATGGTGCTGACCACCGACATGCTCCACCGCACCACGGATTTTGAAGAAGGAATGAGTGACTGGCAGATCGGCTGGATGAGTGCGGCAGTTACCCTCTCTGATATTGCGAGTATGGGTGCCGAGCCGAAGTACCTCCTCACCGCCGTGGGGCTTGATGACTGGAAGAACCTGGGGGGTGTTATGCAGGGAGCACAGGATTGTTGCAGGAAGTTCGGCGCTGCGATTATCGGGGGTGACATAGACCGCCATGGAGAACTCACGGTTGTGACAACCGGGATCGGGCTTGTCGACAGGGACCGTATTGTGCGCCGTACTGGTGCACAACCAGGCGATCTTGTCTGTATCACGGGAATCCCCGGGCAGGCGCAGGCATACCTTGAAGGATATCGCCGGTACGCAAAGGCACTCTTTGAACCCCAACCCCGGGTTGAAGAAGGAACGTATCTTGGCAGGGGCGGAGTCAGCGCAATGATGGATGACAGCGACGGGATTGCCCTTTCGCTGTATGATCTGGTCAGTGTCAACGATTGTGGTTTTTCCCTCGATTCAGCAAAAATCCCCCGTCCTGCAGGGATTCCGGAAGACCAGGCACGTGAACTTGCACTTTTTGGCGGCGGTGATTACGAACTGATATTCACCCTGCCTCCCAAACGGCATCCGGTTGAAGGTGTTTCGTATACGATAATTGGCACAACCATTCAGGAAAAAGTTGTCCTGATTGATGGCCGCCCGTTAGAGAAACGCGGGTACCAGCACCGCTGGGAATAATCTGCTGGGTATTACAACAATACATTTTTCTTTTTACCCGGTTTTTAATGTGGTTTTTTTATAAGCTGTCAGAAGATACGGTCAGGACAACGGAGCTGGACATGCAGGTCTTTGGCTATAAATACGAATAAGGAGAGATATTTCACCATCAGAGAATTCTGGTATATCGTATGGAATCGTTAGAAAGTAAACTAGACCGGTTAACCCCGGAAGAGCGTAAGGAAGTCGAAGATTTTGTGGAGTTCCTGATGTCCCGGTCAGGGATCCCACCTGAATCTCCTGCAACCGTTCCGGTTCCGCCCCAGATCCAGAAAGTTGCTCCCCCTCCGTTTATCGTACAGGAACCAATTCATATACCGGAAAATCCCCCTGTAAAGGGATATGATACGATCACCGCTGAAAATTTATCCGGCCCCGTTCAGGCAGAACCGCCAACTCCCTTCCACGAGATTTCAGCAGCAGGAGATGATCGGATTGCCCGTGATTATATGGACTATGGGCAGTTCGAACAACAACAATCACCTGCAATTGTTGCAGTAAAAAAAGTGAAAGAAAAATTACAAAAACGTGAAGAGAACGAAAAACCACGGGTATCGCTCGACTGGATCGATTGACACCGGAAAAATGGACTCGACGGGATTTGAACCCGTGGCCTTCACGTTGCAAACGTGACGATCTACCCCTGATCTACGAGCCCCTCACTAATTTTGCGGTATACTATTTTTCAGCGGATTCCATATAGTTGTTCCTGTCCGTCCGGAACGTATCCGATAAGGACGTTATTCATGAATGATAAGCGGTTTGATGAAAAAGGGGACTTTATTACCTGCTTTGACCCCTTCATTCTTTTTTAGCTTTAAACATATGGGAAAAGATCGTGGCGGCTGCCCCTATAGTCGCGGTAAGAACTCCGATTATTGCAACCAGAACCCCCGGATTTTCCAGAGGACCGCTTGGGGTCGGTTCTACCGTTGCCGGGACCTCGATGATTATAGGAGCCGCGCCAGTCGGAACCGG
>JBGOZZ010000091.1:0-5697 GCA_041480465.1 Methanoregula sp.
CACGTCTGTGTTATCTTCAAGGGATTTCATCTGGCCGGCGCAGAATGCTGTCCATGCAAGAGGGTGAAAGGAAAGGAGCGTTCTCTTTCCCATATTCTCAAAAAGATCAAAAGTCTTGTCATTCTGGTCTTTCAATGAAAAATTCCCTGCCGGATCCCCCGGCTGGATTATCTGCTGCGATCGCATACGTTCACCAACAGTATTCATCCTCTCGTTTATCCAATATCAGACTTTGTATCGTGGACGGTGGTATTTTTTTTAAGCATGGATCACAGTCTGTAAAATCCGAACGCTCACGGTTTACACCCGGCCATAACATCTCCCCTGAAGGTGATTCTGCCCAAGACAGGTACTACATGATGCTACAAGAGGTGAGCGACACGAGATACAGCCACCTCCCTTGTTAGAAAGCGAGGGGAGTGCATCGTTTTTAAAAAAGAATTCCCGTGAGGCAGGTGAGTACGAGGGATCATCAGGCACTCATAACCGTGGCTGTTGCTGCGAGGCACAATGGAATGTGCCGAAGCCTTCAACCAGGGCACGGGCATCGATCCCGGTTACTTTTCTGCCCGGGAAGAAACCCTGCAGAATCTGCAGTGCCACAGCATCATTCGGGTCGTTAAAAAATGGTACGATAACCACCGTATTACCGATATAGAAATTTGTATATGTTGCCGGATACCGCTCGTTCCCGCTGGAGACTTGTGCCGGCATCGGGAGTTTCACTACCGTGAGGGATCGGCCATCCTGGTCGGTGGATTTTTTCAGGATCTTGTAATTCTCATGCAGGGCCGGGTAATTTGCATCTGCAGTGTCGTTCTCGTATGCACATACGACAGTTGATGGGGCGACAAAACGGGCGATGTCATCGATATGGCCATCGGTGTCATCCCCGACAATCCCCTCATTCAGCCAGATGACCTTCACTACCCCGAGATACTCTTTTAAGAACTCCTCGATCTCTCCGGACGAGAGCGACGGGTTCCTGTTTGGGTTAAGGAGACAGGATCGGGTGGTCATCGCCGTGCCCCGCCCGTTCACATCCACAGATCCGCCCTCGAGCACAATCCCGGGGACAAAACGGGGCAGCTCAAGCCAGCGGTTCATGACGTCCGGGATCTTGCCGTCCTGAAGCTGGTCTTCATACTTCTTCCCCCATGCGTTGAAGTTCCAGCGTACCATCGCAGTCCGCTTCAATGCCCGGTTGATCACAAACGTCGGGCCATAATCCCGGATCCAGACGTCAGAGAACCCAGTCGTATGGAGGATAACCCGAGAGAGATCAACACCGGTTTCACGGAGCCTCACTCGTATCTTGCGGTAGGCAACTGCACTCGGGACGAACAATTCAACACGTTCAGAGGTTTGGATTGCCCGGACAAATTCATAAAATGCATCTTCGACCGATGGAAGGCGGGGGAATGTATTTTTGTTGTGCGGCCACGAGAGCCAGACACATTCATGCGGCTCCCATTCCGCCGGCATATGAAAGCCTCGGTTCCGAGGGGTGTCTCCGGGACGGATATCTGGAAACGTCACATCTTCTCCCGGGAACAGGGAACAGGTAGCACCATATGTATCGGGACGGCGATTCCGGAAAAAACCCCATGAATCCCGAACCGAGTAGTTCATAGATAAATCAAGAGAGGCGATTATCGTCTCTTCAGTATCCCCGCTCCGGACGATTATTTTACCAAACGCGTCGCAAATAAACGATCCCCCGAAGAACCGGATATCACCTTCCCGGCCCACCCGGTTTATGGCGGCAACATGCACGCTGTTTGCCACGGCATGACCCCTCTGGATCAGTACCCATGCTTCGTGCCAGTTGCCCTCAACCGGTTCTTCACAAGAGGGGTGACCAATTGCGGTCGGGTAAAAAATAATCTGTGCACCATCGAGGGCTACACACCGCGCCGCTTCCGGGAACCACTGATCATAGCATATCAGGACCGCAATGCGCCCGTACCGGGTTGAATGAACGTGATAGCGGTCCCCGGGATAGAAGTATCCCTTTTCAAAGAATCCGGGATCCTGCGGGATATGGATCTTATGATAGGGTGTATGCAACGTGCCGTCCGCATCGATAATGACCGCTGAATTGTAGAACCTGCCTTCGGGTGTCTTCTCATAGAGCGGGACAATGATCACTACCTTGTGCTGCCGGGCAATCTCAGAAAATGCCCGGGTGGAGACACCCGGAATCGATTCTGCGAGCGGAGATGCATCCACGCCGATTCCCTGTGCGAAATACCTGGTCCGGTAGAGTTCGGGGAGGCAGATAATCTGCGCCCCGTCTTTTGCTGCCTGGTCAACATTCGTTAATGCGTTTTTAAAATTCTCTTCGGGATCTGGTCCGACTGCCATCTGAATGAGACCTACTATTACTCTTTTTTGCTGCATACGCCTCGTGATATACGAGTTTTTTTTACTATGATAATATGCTATCCAACCGGTTGTTGCACCTGCTGTCTATGACCGGACCTTCCAAACAGGTCGGCGTTTACGGTGACGAATAAAAAAACTACGGGATCCTGGCGGAAAAACGCAATAATCCCTGCATATCCGTTGGGTTCAGCATAAGCTGATGATTTCCCTGCACATACGACTCCTTAAATGAGGCATACCTGTAAGCCTCTTTGTATTTTCTGGTTCCAACCTTACCTTTCTAAAAATTGGAAAATATATCAAACAAAAAGAGGATTATATTATACAAAAAGGAAACTATATATTCTAAAATGTAAATTATAATTTACATAAAGATAAGGAAGTTGGACACTTATGGATCGTACTGAATATAAGAAACTTACCCATGCAGATCGCGATGTTGTATGGCAGGAAGGGCAGACACTTGTCGCCCTCACTGCAGGTGCGTGCCTGCTTGCCCTCGTAATTGCCCTTAAAAATATTCTCGATGTTCCAACGGAACGCCTTACTGTGGATCTTGTCCTCAGCATCTGTATCTTAGGCGGCCTGGCTACTTCCTATCCCTTCATAACCAGGAGACGGTCAGAGTCAGCAATCAGCCACCCGGGCATCTGGATCGCGGCAATCGTGATAGTGACCATGGCGATTATTGTCATGCATGCTGTCGGACTCCCGGGATCAATACCATAATAAGGGCTATTCCATACACAGGATTCGCCATGCCCACCGTGAAGAGGGACGAGATTATGTATACTGGCAGAGTGCACGACACCGTGATCCGCCTCCCTTCCTTTTTCTCTGTCATGAGCCATCCGATCATCTTCAATGATTGTCGTGGATTACAGGTCGCGAATCAAAGAAGATCCGGTATCACGTCAATCCAATGTTTACAAACGATCCCCCGAATCTCTTCAGTCCCACCATTTCAGGCAATATCCGGAGTACGCCATACATGAAGAACAGGATAAAAGTGTACCGGGCTTTGCGCAATCTTACCCAGGAAGTGCTTGCTGACCAGCTCGGGGTGACCCGGCAGACAATCCTTGCTATAGAAAAAGAGAAGTACGATCCCTCGCTCGAACTTGCGTTCAGGATTTCCCGGTTGTTCAAAGTCCCGCTGGAGAAAATGTTCCTGTTTGAAACTGAAGGAGAAGATCAGCCACTCTTTGAAGATTAGATACCAGTAACGTTCACACAACAAGAGATCTTCCCGCAGCCAGGATCAGTCCGGAACAACTGCCCATCAAAAAATAATCTCACGAAAACACGACATCTCCTGGTTATGATACATTTCCCCGGACTGGTTCTTTTTCTTCTGCAGTCCCGCTGACGTATTTGTTTTGTCATGCAGGTCATCTGGCAGATTCGAGGCATTGAGTTCGATCCGGCAGAATTGAATTTTTTCCCGGACTCACTGCATCCGCATCTGAGCTGTATCCGATGATTTAACAAGGTTTATTAAATCTGACGCAGAACGGCTAATAATCAGGGCTCTGTTCGACACTTCAGTATGATTTATCCATAAATTGTCCTGACTGATTCCTGCATCACCCCTGCATGTGTAAAGGGTGATTGCATAGTGCTTAGATCAGGAGATAGTTTTTCTGTCTGCAGCCGTGATCGTACTCCCGGCTGTCATGACACGGTAAGCCATTCCTCGTCCGGGTCATGCAGACAGCTGGTTCTTGCATTTCTTCTCACACCGGGAATTTTTTTTCTGTTCCTGGTGTCGCCCGCTGCTGCCCTTGACTGGATACCGGAAACTGTCGATAGCACGGGCGACGTGGGGTATTATACTTCGCTCGCCCTTGATGATTCCGGCAACCCCCGGATCAGCTATCTGGACTTTACAAACTATAACCTGAAATACGCAGCAAAGACAGGCGGGGCATGGATCTCCGAGACCGTGGACGTGACACATGGTGCCGGCGAGTTCAGCTCCCTGGAGCTTGATGCATCTGCACAGCCCTTCGTAAGTTATTATGATGTAAACCAGGGCAATCTCTCGTTTGCAACAAAAACCGGAGCCACGTGGACCAGGACTACGGTTGACAGCGGGGGCGTCGGGAGATACACGTCACTCGCACTGGATAGTAACGGAAATCCGCGGATCGCTTACCAGGATCTGCTAAATATGAAACTGAAATATGCGGAGAAAATCGGGGACATCTGGATAATTGAGACGGTGGATAACTCGGGCAATGTCGGCACCTATTCGTCCCTGGCACTGGATAGTGCAGGAAACCCGGGAATAAGTTATTATGACGCTGGGCACGGGTTTCTCAGGTATGCTCAGAAGAGCGGGAACCACTGGACCTGTTCAACGGTAGATAATACCGGAAATGCAGGCACTTATACCTCGCTTGCGTTCGACAGGCAGGGAAATCCCTGCATCAGTTATTACGACGCGCTCAACAAGGATCTTAAGTTCGCATCGAAAACGGGAGGTACGTGGAAGAAGGAGATTGTTGACGGCACGGGGAACGTCGGACTGTATACTTCCCTTGTGCTGGACGAAGCGGATAATTTCCGTATTAGTTATTACGATCTGACCAATGGTCACCTGAAATATGCCCAAAAATCGGGGAGTATGTGGTCAAATGAAACCGTGGACACTGCGCCGAACGTCGGATTATATTCTTCCCTTGCCCTGGATAGTGAGGGGAATCCCCGCATCAGCTACCGGGATGGCGGGAATGGCGACCTCAAGTATGCCACAGGTATTCCTCCGCTGATCCTGAATTTTACGGCATCACCTCTCTCTGGCGAAGCCCCGCTGACCGTGGAATTTTCAGATACCTCTACCGGTGGACTGCCGTCCTGCTGGAACTGGTCGTTTGGCGATGGGTCATGGTTCAATACCAGCATAGCGTCACTGAAGGATCCTGACCATGTCTATAATATTCCCGGGACCTATAGCGTGACTCTTATTATTCAGAATATTTCCGTTGCCACCGGACTGACCAGATCCGGATACATCAGCGTTGTTGCACCTCTGGAAACCACCATACCTACCGATTCACCCACACCTACTCCGACTTCTACCCCCACTCCTACCCTGTCCCCGACTCCAGCCCCCACTTCTTCTCCCACTTCAACCTTGTCTCCCACTTCGTCTCCCACCTCTTCCCCCACTCCAACCTCGTCCCCCAGTCCCGCGGTCACACCCACATTATTGGTATCGGGACCTTTATCAGCCTTTGACTGGGGTAGTGATGATCCTCCGTCAACTCAGCACGTGACCGTATCTCAACAGTATACAGGCCTGAA
>JBGOZZ010000092.1:0-5642 GCA_041480465.1 Methanoregula sp.
GCAAAATGAACACCGCAGAGGTGACGATTAATGTTCCGCTGGTATACGACTGCAGGCTCCGTGCACCGGGAACACAGCGGTATCCTGTGACCTTTCAGGTTCAAGGATCAGCCCCCGTGAGCTATCCGGATAACCCGGATCTCATCCTCAGTTTCTACAATCGTATCCTCAGATATCAGATTCCCGTTGCGGGATACAACTACTTCAAGCGGATTGATACCCGCTTCAAGCAGTACCTGTTCAACAGGAGCCGTGCTATGCACAATAATCCGTTCGTCCCGATCCGATAGGATAAGTCTCATAGGCTGACAAATAGGTTCGTGGGCAGGTTTCTTAAACATCCCGCTTCAGAATGCATATAATTGGCAGGAAATATTTCCTGAAAAAATCCAAAGACCAGAGCACATTCAATACCCGTATATTTGATACACCGGATGAACCCATACAAGTACGGGAGTGCGAGGGTGAAGGCTGCTTTGTCAATCCAGGAGGAAATTCTTCAGCTGAAAGAGGAGCGGCAGGCAATTATTCTTGTGCATAATTACCAGCCCGCTGAAGTACAGGATATCGCTGATCTCACGGGCGATTCCCTTGAACTCTCCCGGGCAGCTGCCACCATGGACGGCGAGATCATTGTATTCTGCGGTGTGGATTTTATGGCCGAAACTGCCGCTGTCATATCCCCAAATAAGATGGTCCTGTTGCCAGCGCAGGATGCCTGTTGCCCTATGGCGGAGATGATCACCGCTGACGAACTGAAACTCGTGAAATCCCAATACCCCGATGCCGCCGTGGTCTGCTACGTGAATACAACCGCAGAGGTAAAAGCGGAGAGTGATATCTGCTGTACCTCGTCAAATGCTGTAAAGGTGGTCAATTCAGTACAGGAAGACCGCGTAATCTTTGTTCCCGACCGGAATCTGGGACTCTATGTCCAGCGGTTCACCAAAAAAGAGATCCTGCCATGGGAAGGATTCTGTATAGTCCATGACCAGATCACTCCGGATCATATACGGGAGGCGCAGGCTCTTCATCCCGGGGCAATTATCCTGGTTCACCCGGAGTGCCGCCCGGAAGTGATAGATCTCGCAGACCATGTCGCGAGCACGTCAGGTATTATCAGATATGTTTGCAATGCCGCTGAAAAGGAGTTCATCATTGGCACAGAAGTCGGCATCCTGCACCGGCTCGATCGGGAATGCCCGACAAAGAAATGCTATCCATTATCGCAGGCAGCGATCTGCAGGAATATGAAAAAGACTGACCTGAAAAAAGTCCGTGATGCACTCATTACACTGCAGCCACGCATTACGGTACCAGAAAAGATCGCTGATCGTGCACGGGCGGCAATCGAGAGGATGCTCGCGCTCTGACCTTATTTTGCCGGCAGGGTTTTTCTCCCTGCCATCAGTTTGTTGTACGTTTCTTCACCTACGCATTCCTTGGCGTATTTGCACCACTGGATGCAGGACTCGATGTCATTGAAGACCAAAAAACCACACCTGTTGCACTTCACAGAGATGTCGTTAGAGAAAATTTCAACCTCCTCGCCGCACTGAGGGCACTTTTTTATAGTGAGTGTGGGAGTTCTGAGGTTAACCGCACCCGGACAACGATCGAGCATACAAATTACTTATTACTACATCAACGCACGAATTAAACAATTCTTTTGGCCAATCATCTACTCATCATTATGACAGTCTGGAAGTACAGATATGGAGGGTAGGTATTGACAGGTGATCGTTGAAGCAGTGAACCTTCAAGCCGCATGGCACACGGAAGAAAGTATCCTGCCAGGATTTCCATACAAAGATGTAATATCCTCCATCACCAAGTAACCGGCAACCGATGGCAGAAAAACAACTTATTTCGACAATAAAATATGTAGCTGCTTCAAAACCGTCGTTTTTCCTGTCAGAAGTTCTTCCCTACCTTGACAACCCCTTGCCTTTACACGAGTTATTCATCATCATTTCACCTCAGCTTCCAGCACTTGGACTCACAGCAAAAAAAACCGGTAGCGATGTTGAGATTACCCGGATCCGTCCTGCACAGCCATACTTTCTGAACCAGGAAGAGAGTAAACGACAGGATGCATTTCTTGCTGCAAGAATGATCCCTGACGTCCTTGCGCAGAGTATTGAAAAGTATATTACAAAAAAAGTGGGAAAGGAATGGAACGATCCGGTCATCATCGAAAGGCTCCGCCGGGCGATTGTAGCCCAGAAAGACGATTACTGGAAACCTGCACATAAACGGTCATTACAGTACACGAAAGGTTACAGCGTACTCGGGTATCTCGCATACCACTTCCCGGTCTATTTTATGCAGACAGAATACCTGCTGATGATGCTTGCACGCGACGGGCTGCTGAAAAAAAGTATGACTATTCTTGACGTCGGGACCGGGCCCGGGGTTGTCCCGCTTGCCACTGCAGATTTTTATTCGAGGCTTGATGATACACGCACGACCATCTGGTCTCTGGAGAAATCTGAAGAACACATCGAGGCATTCACCAGCCTGCGCAATGCCTTTGTTCCCAGGGGAGGCCGGGTTTCGGTCAAGCCTCCCGTTAAAACTGATATCAGGGCGATTGACCGCACTGAACTTCCGGATAAATTCGACCTGATAATTTTCTCCAACGTCCTCAATGAACTCGTTGATGCCACCAAAGATGCCCGGGCTGATATTGTCGCACAGCTCTCTGAACGGCTCGCCCCTGACGGTTCGATCCTGATTGTCGAACCTGCGGATGAGGAGAATGCGACCCGGTTGCGATCTCTTACCATCGCGCTCCTGAAAAAAGGGCTCTCCATCTTTGGCCCGTGTTCGTTTATCTGGGGTTCAACGTGCACTGCGCCGCGCTGCTGGAGTTTTGAGACCGCGCCGCCTATCAGGCTGACACGGCTGATGGAGACGCTTGCCCATTGCGAGGATTCGTACAGGTACGTAAATACCGACATCAAGTATAGTTACGCGATCCTGCGCAGGGATATGCTGAAACGGGGATCATACCACCTGTCTGCCGGATCCAGATTCCTCCGGTTTTCCAAACTGCACCTGCATATCGGAAAACGGATCAACGTTGCCGGCATAAAGATGTCTGCCGAACTCGGAGATGCACGATCCCATGTTTTCAAGCTCTGTGACGGGACTGCAAAGACGCCCGTGTATGCCGTCCTGCCTTCGTATCATATCACCCCGGAAAATGACCGGATCACATCGGCGCCCTATGGATCAGTTCTTGAAATGCAGAATGTTCTGGTGCGGTATAACAGGGAGCATGACGCATATAATCTGCTGGTGAGCCGGAATACTCATATCAGTATAATGAATCCCCAAAAAAATTACGGTAATTGCGGCGGGGGCAAAGCCCCCCAGAGCGGTTATTAATTTCATTATCTTGTTGATTGACTTTGGTGGACGTCACATAATCTCTAAAAATAAAACCAGTGAACATATGCAAAAATCCCCGTCAAGCTCTTTACCAGTAGTACGGCTCCGGTCCCTTTACCATGTACACAAGAGTTTTGTGCTTTGCTCACAAAAAATAAGAAACAGATCCCGGGTCAGGTCTCGTATTGAATCGGAGAGCTAACGTGTCACTTTCAAAAGGATGTGTCCTCTGCCACCAGGGAGCAAAGATGGTACTCTTTATTACGGGACGCTGCCACCGCTCATGCTGGTACTGCCCGCTGTCCAGTGAACGAAAAGGGATCGATACCGTGTATGCAAATGAACACCCGGTCGATGTCCCGTCCCAGATAATTGAGGAAGCAGAGAACATGAGTGCCCTTGGTACAGGCATCACAGGAGGAGAACCGCTCCTGTGCCTCGACAGGGTTACCGCCTGTTGCCGGCTGCTCAAGGATCATTTTGGCCCGGATCACCATATCCATCTCTATACGGGAAAAGCCCCTGGCGACACAGAACTCTCACGGATGAAAGGGCTTGTTGATGAAATCCGGTTTCACCCACCCCGCGAATGCTGGAATACCATCCTTGACACGGACTACATCCGGTCGGCAAAGCGTGCACAAGAGATGGGGTATTCGATCGGGATCGAAGTCCCCGCTTTGCCCGGCCTCGAACTGCTCGTACCCGCACTTCCGTACCTGGACTTTTTGAACATAAACGAACTCGAATGGGGCGACACAAATGCGTACGAGATGCGCAGCAGGGGGCATGAGCCTGCTGATGACCTGCACAATGCAATCCAGGGTGCACGGGAATGGGCTGACGAACTGTGCCGGCATGATAAGGTGCACTGGTGTTCTTCTGCATTCAAGGATTCCGTGCAACTTCGGGAAAGACTGAAGCGAATAGCAGAGAATACTGCCCGCCCGTTTGACGAAATTACTCCTGACGGAACTATTGTCTACGGCGTACTTGAGCCTTCGGTCCCGCAAAAAGAGCTGTGCACTCAATTCTGTGAGCAGGTATTCGAGCCAGAGAGTTTTGAGACCTGTGATGACCATATCGAGATGGCATGGTGGCTTCTTGAAAAAAATGCTGATGAACTGCCCGGGAAAAAATACGTAGTGGAACGTTATCCAAATGGTGGGATGGTCGTTGAGGTAACCCCGCTATGATCCTGCGGCCGCTTATCGACCCGCTATATGAACGGTATCTTAAGATGCAGTGCCGTCGCGTACCCAACCACATCGCCATCATCCAGGATGGTAACCGGCGTTATGCAAAAATGCTTGGTATCGATACACCGAGGGGGCATCGCGCAGGAGCCGACAAAACCGAGGAGATGCTTGACTGGGCATACGAGCTGGGCATCAGGCATATTACCCTCTACACGTTCTCTACAGAAAATTTTTCCCGGAAAAAAGACGAGGTTGAGGATCTTTTTGCCTTGTTCAAAGAAAAATTCCTCGATATACTCCACGATGAACGGGTAAAGAAATATAAAATCCGGGTGCAGATGGTAGGTGACCGGTCGATGCTTCCCCAAGACCTTCGGGATGCAGTAGATAACGCGGAGAGTGCAACACGGGATCATGGGGGTTTTCACCTTAATATCGCTCTTGCATACGGGGGAAGAAATGAGATCGTCCTGGCTGCCCGCGAAATACTTTCGGAAGTATTGAAAAACAAGGTGAACCCGGAATTAATTGATGTCCAGATGGTAGAGGAGCACCTGCATGAAGGGAAAGGAATCCCGCCGGTTGACCTGATAATCAGGACCGGCAACGAATATCGTACCTCAAACTTTTTGCCCTGGCTTGCAAACGGACACGAATCGGCAGTATATTTCTGCGCCCCGTGCTGGCCACTTTTCAGAAAAATTGACCTGTTGCGTGCAATCAGGATCTATGACCAGCGGGCATCTGCAAAAGGGACCTGACCGAAAATATTTTTTCAAGGATAAAAGATCGTATACTATATTTCTGTTCACAGTCAGATCAACATCTGAGAAATTATGTCGGGCAAAAAGGATCCGGGTGGCCAGTGGAGACAGACATCAGTTGTCATACGATCTGATATCCTGTTAAAATCCTCTGAAATGGGGCTGGATATCAGCGATGAATTGAACCAGAGACTCGCTGAACGGGTGGGAATTGATTACCCGCACCAGCAGCTGGCCCATCGGCCGACACCAGACCTGACACTCTATGCCGCTGATTCCGAAA
>JBGOZZ010000093.1:0-5603 GCA_041480465.1 Methanoregula sp.
AGAGTGTCGGACTGTTAATCCGAATGTCACAGGTTCGAGCCCTGTGGGGGGCGTTTTTGGGCCCGTAGCTCAGTCCGGTTAGAGCGCCCGGCTCATAACCGGGCGGTCATGCGTTCGAATCGCATCGGGCCCATTCTTTTCGTTGTGAGATTTTTTATTTGGGAGCCCCGTTTGAAAAACTTTCTATTCCTGAACAATCATACTCAAGCAGCATGAAATGTCCTGTGTGCGAGATGGACTGCATCACTCCGGCAAAAGACCTTCTTGCCACACTTCATTCAATTTTTCTTCCGTGTGCAGATTGCAGCGTGCGGAACCTTGACAAACATTTACCGCTACCATCTCTCCACTATGAACTCCCCTGTTCGTGTGGAAAACGATTCATCGATGAAGTATTTGCCCATATATACTCCATCATGGTCGAGGAGGGGGATCTTAAACGGACAGACCCGCTTATAGCAGTGGGCACCCCCCTTGTGCATCCTGGATTTGCCATGGATTACCCGCCGTTTCTTCCTGAAAAATCACTCGTACTGCTTACTACAAAAGCTACAAAAACGACTGCCGAACGTCTTTTTTTGGAAGTACCCGAACTCCGTGGTGTCGTAAAGAAAGACGATTTTATTCCGGGTATAACGAATCCCGACCTTCATTCAGTTCCAAAAGTCTATGAGCTTCTTGCGGGATGTGATGTAAGGGCTGATGTCTATCCGCTCCGCACTGGTCCTATAGTTATGTACAAACAACAGACGCTCATTCATATCGAATTCCCCCGCCCGGGCTATCCGAAGATCCGCGCGGTTGAACAGCGCGTGGGGCAACCTCCAGTCAGCTATTTTGTTGACGCATGTTCCGGGGTGGGAACTCTAGGTCTTGCTGCTGCATGCCTTGGTGTATCCCATGTCGTCATGAACGATGCCTGGTATGCATCAGCATTCTGGTCGGCATTCAACCTTGAAATAAACCGGGCATATCTCAATATAAACCAAGTGAAGATCTTTGAACAATTGCATGACCTGCAGAGACATCCGGTTATGGAAGACCCGATAAAAATTGCAGAAACTACAGGTGAGCAGGTAATTGAGGTGTATCAGGGAGATTTCCATAAATTATATACGGTATTATCCCCGGGAGGCAATCCGGTAACTGCACTTGATATTTTCGATAAAAATGATCAGAAAACTATTCAGGAGTTCAGGAACGAATGGCAAAAAAGAGTTGGCGGGGAGGTTTTCGTTCCATGAGGCCTATGGTGAGCGAAAAGAACAATCCGGATATGAGAACCTGTTACGGGTAAAAAGCCTTTATTGACCAGTGCACAATGGTATATGGGGACTAGCCCGGGTGGTTCGGCGTCACCTGTAACCTGAAACCGTCGGTACGCGGGGGGCGAAGTTTGACGAAGGCTGCAACGGCCAGCGGGAGCCTGTGCGTTCAGACTGTGAAACCTCGTCCCATGAGGTCGATGGCCAGGTATCAATATTCCGGAGGGAATAGCGACCTGTTACTGCGGGGACCGGTTCAGGCCCGGAAGGGAGCAGACTTACCGTAGACATCCGGCGCCCATGGGGTAACGGGGCGGAGAATGGATGCTTTGGTGAACGTAGTAACGTACAGTCGACTGATAACACGTCCCCATTTACGATTATCATGTCCAAAGTAACCGTCATCGGTGCAACCGGCAATGTCGGCATGTTTGCCACATATGCAATTTCAGCAAATCCTCACGTGCGCGAAATCCTTCTCTATGGGCGGGAAGGGCGTGAGACACTTCTCCGTGGAATTACCCAGGATTTTGTTGACTCATTTGCCGCACGTGGAACAGATATCAAAATCAACTGGACAACAAACTTAAAAGATGCTGCTGGATCCGATATCGTCGTAATTTCTGCTGGTATACCACGCAGCTCAGGACAGGATCGTCTTGATCTTGCGCGGGAAAATGCAAAGGTTATCACGCCGCTTGCGCAGACTATCGGTGTCATAGCTCCTGAAACCAAGATTCTTGTTGTGACCAATCCTGTTGACGTTATGACCTGCGTTGCTTTGAAACATTCCGGCCTTAAGCCCAACCAGGTTTTCGGGCTGGGGACGCATCTCGATTCGATGCGTTTAAAATCCCTCATTGCTGCCTATTTCAAGGTCCATGTGAGCGAAGTCCATACGCGTATTATCGGTGAACATGGCGACAGTATGGTCCCGCTCTGGTCAGCAACAACAATTGGTGGTATTAAGATTTCCAATCTGCCCGCTTTTGCACACCTCCCAGTAAAAGAGATCGTTGAGTCAGTAAAATGCAGCGGAAACCTCATCATCAAAGATAAGGGATCAACGGTCTACGGACCCGGAGAAGCAATTGCCTCGTTAGTAAAGACAGTTATTGGTGATGAAAACCGGATTCTTACCGTTTCAGCATATATAAAAAGCGAAATCCATGGTATTGGAGAAGGGGATGTCTGTATCGGGGTCCCTGCCCGGATAAATCGAAATGGTGTGTTCCCGATTACTATTAAGATCGATGAATCTGAAGTGATCGCATTCCGCGAGTCAGTCGAAAAAATACGGACTATCACCCTGAAAGTACTTGCAAATAATGAAGCATAATTAAAAGAGATAGGCCAACCTGGAATCAGGTTAGTGTCACTTCAACAATTTCTGCCCGCTCGACACCTGAAACTCCACCAAGGGACTTTTCAATTGCATCGGTTTCCCCCCCGGCATCGTTGATAATTGCTACAAGCTTTAGTGCCTTTAAACCAAAACCGATCGGCTCTTCACGAATTTCCTGAATTCCGGGCAGTTTCTGTTTTAGTGCCTTTTTCAATTGTTCAAGATTCACGTCCGGTGACTCGGGCATAACCCTGACTATTACTGCCACACTGCCCATGGATTACGGTCCCCCAAATCCACATTTTGGGCAAATATAAGAGATACTCTGCTCTCTGCACCGGTAACACCGGTTGATCTCAACACCACATGCCGGGCATCCAAATTCCGTCGCCCCCTCTTCTGCAAGCGGGGCGTTACAGGATGTACAGTTTTTATCTGACATTATTGTGCTCCTCTAAGGATTCCTATAGTATCTTTATTAGAACATTTTAAAAGGTTGTACCGATCTCTGTACGAGGGACTGGCTCCCCCCTGAGGAATTTTTCCACGCGATCCGGTTGTAAACCATGATGCTATCGTTTTTATCCCGTTTTTGTCACAAATGGAATAAAAACCTGATCGATAACATCCGATTCCAATTGCAACAGTGACCCAGTTCTGGAGGATACCGTTAATGAAAAGCCATCGACAGATTTGTGAAGGAGAAGATCGAGAGGAGCCTTGCTTCAATCCACGCAGCAATCGTGTAAGATATAGTACCCCTCGTATGGGCTGATATCGTAATGTATGAAGTACAGGTAAGGAAAAAAACTGTAGTTTTCTCGGGGGTTGCCAATTCAATTGTTGCGGAATGTTATGCTATGCGATAAACCAGCCATATTTGTTCCATTGCTGCTACAGATATCCGGTGCGCTGTATCATTATCGACATTGCTCTGTCGGACTGTGTCGTGAATGGTTCCCCACCGGAGATTAATAATAATGGATGTTTTGAGGTGCGAAGAATTTGTATGAGAACGGTGATCCGATATATAAATATCCTTCAACTTTCATAATAAGCGGCTTGACTGACCGATCTTCCCATAATTTTCTTACATGAACCATAGTCCCGGAGAATTGTATCGCCAGATTATAAAGGGAGCATGGAGAAATGGAGTATTTGTGCGATGCCTCCTTATGCTCATCATTATTTTTTCGTGTGTTGTGCATACCGGGGCTGCAGTACGAATCGTTGAGTTTTGCCCTGATCCTTATCTGTATAATGATGCGGATGAATATCTTATTCTTTCAGGTACCGGCTCGCTGGATGGAATCACAATTTCTGATGGAAAAGGCGGATTTCGTTTTCCAAAGGGAACACAGATTAACGGCTTACTTACCATCGCCCGAAGTGGAACTGCGTTTGAACAAAGTCATAGAAAATATCCTGATTTTGAATGGCTGGATACTTCCCCGCTGGTTCAGAATGTGATCAATGGCGATCCGCTTCGTTTGGCGAATGCAAAGGATACCCTGATGCTCTATGAAAATGGACTCCTTGTTCAGGAAGTTGCCTGGCCGGATGATATCAAACCACGCGAAGGTCAGATACATTACATCGAAAAAGAAGTGTGGGATCCTCGCCCGCTCATGATCGGGCAGTCTCGATTCTCCTCCGCAGTATTCCAAAACGTATCGATAACTACGTTTGTTTCACCTGATTGCTCCAGTGACTTACTTTCCTATGCGGTGAATCAGGCAACTGATGAAGTCCTTTTGAATGTCTATGAAATGTCAAGCCCTATAATCGGGGAATCACTGATTGCGGCACGTGCACGGGGTGTTGATGTAAAGGTCCTTGTTGAAGGTGGACCCGTTGGCGGGATAAGTCAGGAAGAGAACATGGTTATCTGGAATTTGAGCCAAAATGGAATTCCGGTCAATACGATGGTATCATTAACCGGCGATCCCGCTCCTTATCGCTATGATCATGCAAAATATATGGTAATCGATCGGCATGCAATTCTGCTTACGAGTGAGAATTTCGGGTATACCGGATTTCCCCCTACAGGAATGACCGGAAATCGCGGTTGGGGGGTCTACATCGACAATTCTGCCCTTGCTGGGTATTTCTCAACCGTTTTCATGACAGATTATAACGGAAAATCGATAACCGTGTATAAAGGATCGGCAGGCAGTCCAGAGTCCACCCCCTCGGGCAAATATACAGTTGAGTTCGCACCTGGACATTTTGTAGGTGCGACAGTTCGCCCGGTCATCGCGCCAGACACCAGCAGTCAGATTACTGATTTGATAAACTCAGCTGATGAGAGCATCGAGATTGAGCAGGCATACATCACCAATGAGACTCCCTATTCCCTGAATCCATATCTTTCAGCGGCGATCAATGCGTCGCGACGTGGTGTTCATGTCAGGGTGCTGCTGGACTCATACTGGTTCAATATTGAAGATGAGAAAGATAATGATGAGATGGTTGCCCTGATCAACCGTATTGGACTTTCTGAACATATTCCACTTGAGGCAAGGTGTGCGGACCTTGCCGCCAATGAAATTGAAAAAATCCATAATAAAGGTGTGATTGTCGATGATCAACGTGTACTGGTGAGCAGTATCAACTGGAACAGCAATTCACCCAACTTTAACCGGGAAGCAGGATTAATTATTGATCATCGTGACGTTGCCCGCTATTTCCTCAACGTATTCGATGATGACTGGAATTCCTCGTTAAGATCACATGAAATTAAAACTGATTACCTGAAAATTGTTATGGTTACGGTAGTACTGGTCTTTCTCGTTCTTCTCTATTATCGACGTCAAAGAGCATGACTCCTACAACTCATCAGGTAGATGAATTAGAAGGATAATAGGATTTTTATAATATTTCAGTTCAGAACTTTTTCAATGCACACTGGCATACATCACACAAATTGATATCACTTTCACCCGTAACAACCGCAAGCGCCCAACGGTCTATCATGGAGTCTAATTCATTCG
>JBGOZZ010000094.1:0-5516 GCA_041480465.1 Methanoregula sp.
GCAATCACGTCCCCGTCATCGAGCGGGGTATCCAGCCCGGCCAGAAAATATACGTTCCTGCCGTTCTTGAGAATGTTGACAAAGTCCCGGAGGGTATCCGGAGCGGCAAACATCAGCTGGCCTAACCCGCCGTATCGTCCTGTAAGTTCATCGAGAAGTGTGCGTAGAGATGCACCCTTTGGGAATTCCATGTCGAGCTGGTTATCCATAACCTCGCGAAATGTTGCAAACGCCTTCACGTGGACCTTCATCGCACACCCTCTCTTGCTGGTATCCGATACTCATCCTTACCGCAGACATGGCAGGTTGGAATACGTTCTATCCTGAGCCGATCTGATTTTTGTCTGATACCATCCCAGAGCCACAAATGATCACTGATAGGCAAACCGGTGCCGGTTGCCAGTTTAATCGCTTAAGTGACCTGAACGCACCCGATTACTCCGGTCGTAACGCCGATAATTGGGGTTTCCCGTACAGGTGGCGGATTCGGGACAATACAGCGGAGGCAGGGAGACGTTGGGGGAATGATGGTGCAGACCTGTCCATAGAACCCTTCGACTGCACCATGGATAAACGGTATCCCGCATTGCCATGCTGCATCAGCCAACAGGAACCGGGCCGGATAATTGTCGAGTCCGTCAATAACCACATCGAAACCCCGGATAAGGTTCCGGACCGGAACAGTACCGATTGCTGCAAACACCGGTTCAACATCAATGGATGAATTTATGGCATGGAGCGCTTTTGCAGCGGTTTCCGCCTTTGGTCTGCCAATATCCGCCTCCCGGTACAACAACTGGCGGTTCAGGTTTGTCTCTTCGATGCAATCGGGGTCGATGATACGGATAGTCCCAAACCCTGCCATGGCAGCAAAGAGGGCAGCTGTACTTCCAAGTCCTCCAGCTCCGGCAATGAGCAGCCGGGTGCTCCCGATCTTCTCCTGCCCATCCTCCCCGAAAACGGCAATCTGCCGCCGGTACCGCTCCTTTTGCTCTTTGCTTAGCATGACGATGGTCAATTATTATTTTATAAGCCTTATTATGCAAGGCCCAGTTCTTTGCGTTTCTCCTTTGTTGGAGTCCCTTCCTTATCCCAGCCCCGCAGGGTGTAATACTCGTCGAGCATCTCATCCCGTCTCCACACCTGCCCGGTGGGTGCGCCTTCCTTAAGCGGCTCGTTCAGGAGTCGTGCCGGTAGCGTGTCGTCCTTGCGACCTAGCCCGCGTTTGATGTTGTAGAGTTTTTGGAGATTCCAGATCCGTTCGCCGACCTTCAGCAGTTCGGCAGTGTCGATCTTCATTCCCGTAGTTGCGGAGAGGAGATCCGCATAATCCTGCGCATCCAGTGCAAAGGAGGTGAACAGGCACATGCCCGATGCATCGATGGCCGCGGTCAGGTCCTGGAAAGTCTTGACCCACTGCGGTTTTCCCTTGGTCACATACGGGTCGAGTTTCTCGGGAGCGCCGAGCACTTCTGGAGAGATCATATACCCGTACACATGGTCTCCTCCACGAACCGATGTGGCGGTCGCGAGCCCGTATCCCTGGATTCCCCGGGGATCGTATGCCGGCAGTTCCTGTTTCTTGGAGCTCATGGAGCATTCGGGATGCCCGTATTTTGTGGCAAACCGGAAGGAGCCCTCGGCAAGTTCATTGCCAATGTCTTCACGTTTCGCGATCTGCTCCACCAGCTTCAGCATTCCTTTCGCGTCACCGAACCGGATCGGGTGCTTTACATACCCTTTCTCCGCCATCTCCATCAGGCAGGCAATCGTGGCCGGTGCCGAGATCGCATCGAGCCCGTATTCGTTGCAGATATTGTTCGCCCGGACAACTGTCTTGAGATCATCGATCCCGCAGTCCGGCCCGAATGCCCAGTCGGGTTCGTACTCCGGGCCCTCCCCTGATTCGCCATCGAATTCATGAACACGCCCGCACTGCACGATGCAGGCATAGCAGCCCTTGGGTTTCTTGAGGATGGTTTTTGCTATTGTTTCGCCGGAGACCTTCTCGGCATCCGGGAAGTGGGCACTCTGGAAGTTCCTGGTCGGCAGGACATAATTCTCGTTAATAATGTTGATGAGTACTGCCGTGCCGTAGTTGTGCAGAGCTTTTTCGATCCCGTTATCCTCGATTTTCTTGCGCACCCGGTCCTTGACCACATTGAGGCGCTCTTCATCCGCTGCCTTGATAGGCAGGTCTCCCCGGGCTGCAATTGCTTTTAAGTTCTTTGAACCCATGACAGCGCCGACACCCCCTCGCCCGGCAGCCCGCGCCTTTTCGTTGATGATACAGGCGAACAGCACGAGTTTTTCTCCTGCCGGCCCTATGCAGGCAACGCGGACACTCTTATCATTCAGGTCGTCTATGATCGCATCGGTAGTCTGCCCGGTTGTTTTACCCCAGAGGTGAGTGGCATCCCGGATTTCTGCGGTCCCGTTGTCCAGCATGAGGTAAACCGGTTTTTTGGCTTTTCCGCTCACCACGACTGCATCGAATCCCGCCTTCTTCATCTTCCAGCCAAAGACCCCGCCGCTGTTGGCGCTCATCGCAGTCCCCGTGAGCGGTGAGATTGTCGAGACCTCGTACCGGCTTCCCAGCGGAATACCAGTGCCGGTCAGTGGCCCGGCTGCAAACACGACAACATTCTTGTCGCTCAGCGGGTCGATCTTCGGGTCGACCATATCGGTCAGAAGCCTGATGCCAAATCCCCGCCCGCCAAGATATAATTTTTTGAGTTCCGGTGGCGTGGGTTTGATCGTAATCTTCCCTGCCGTGAGATCGGCATAGACCATATTTCCTGCATATCCATCCATAATAATTACCAAACGCTTACTATACGGTCATTGGTTATAAAAGTTATTCAAAAAAAATTGAAATATTAACTTGCATGGATTGTTAATGAAATTCATTAGCTTATCAGGGTTCTGTTCAACCTCCTGTATATCGCGGTATACCGGATTCAGCTGTGAAAGAAAAAAAAGTCCCATTGTATTGAACGAGCTACTCGGTCAATAATCCCCTATAATCACATTCTCTTTGGCATCGTCCTCTTGTGCAGGTACATTGTCCCGACAGTGAATACCACTGTGAACACAGCTAGCGCACCGATATCGATCCACACGGGGAAATAGTGTGTATCGGTAAACGCATATCGAACAAGATCGGTGAAGTATGTTAGTGGAGAACAGACAGAGAGTGCCAGTCCCCATGCCGGCATCTGCTCCAGCGGGATGAAGATGCCGGAGATGAAGACGAGCGGGAACTTGATCAGCGAGGAGAGCATCATGATATTCGACGGCACGTTCGTGGGTGGCACGGCAAGCAGCATCCCGATTGCCGAGAAGCAGCATGCAGCAAGGAGGATAGCGACAAGCAGCGTGAGGCCGTGGAGGAGTGAAAGCCCGAACGCCAGCCCGATGATAACCGTAATAACGGTAATTCCGATACCGAAGAGGAGAGAGGCGATCATATCGCCAAAGACAATTGCCTCGATGGTAATCGGGCATGAAGCGAGTCGCTCAAGGGTTTTTGCCTGCCCCTCCCACGGGAAGATGGCGGGAGATACCGCAGTCGCTGTGAAAAAGAGCGACATTCCGACCAGCCCGGAGACAAGAAATGACAGAGGGAGCTGCCTGCTGCCCATGAAGAAGGCAAGGAACAGGAAGACCGGCATGAAGACCCCGAAGATGAGTACGGGACCCTTGAAATAATAGATGCGGATATCCTTCTTTGCAATTGCCCATGCCCGCCTCACCTGCTCGGAAAATCCGGCCGGGTTCATGATTTTTCCTCCTGCGTCAGTCGGAGGAACGCATCATCAAGTGAGGGTGCAAGAGTATTGAGCGTGACAATCGTTGCGTTGTTCTGCTGCGAAAAGGTCACCAGAGACCGGATAGTAGTATCACGGTTGTCTGTGGTAATCTGCCATTTGTCACCGGTCCGGCTCGCACCGGTCACACCGGAAAGTCCTGCAAGGGCGTCACCAGATACCTCATGGTCAAAACTTACTTCAATCTTGTGCACCCGGTCGATTGCCGTTTTCAGCTTTTCAGGAGCATCGATGGCGACAATCTTTCCCGCCCGGATGATGCCGACCCGGTGGCAGAGACGGTTTGCCTCCTCCATGTTGTGCGTGGTGAGAAAGATGGTGGTTCCCTGCTTATTCAGATCACGCAGCAGAGCGAGGATCATCTGGGTGCTCTGCACATCAAGACCGCTCGTTGGTTCATCGAGGAAGAGGAGTTCCGGTTCATGGATAAGCGCCATCGCGAGGATGAGCCGCTGCTTCATTCCTTTGGAGTACGCCTGCACCTTCTGGTCTTTTCTCTCCAAAAGCCCCACCATGCCGAGCAGATCGGATGAACGCTGCACTGCCTTTACACGCTGAAGCCCGTACAGCTCGCCCATAAGCATCAGGTTCTGCCAAGCGGTGAGATCGGTGTAGGCATTTGAGGTCTCAGGCACAACACCGAATCCCTGCTTTGCCAGAACCGGCTCGGACCGGATGTCATAGCCGAGGATCGTTGCAGTCCCGGCATCGGGGGGAATGACGCCGGTCAGCATCCGCGTGGTGGTGGTCTTGCCTGCACCGTTCGGGCCGAGAAAGCCGAAGATCTCGCCCTGCCGGACATCGAACGAGATATGGTCTACGGCAGTGCTTTTACCAAATACTTTTGTCAGATCTGAAGCGTGAATTACATCTGTCATAGGGCCCTTATCTCCTCATATGTCTTCGCAGATGCCGAGGATGATCATCTTTCGGGTGCACCGGATCCCCCGGTCCTCATTCTTTTTTACGGAGGCAAGGTGCAGGGGTTTGACGGGATGCTCGATGGTGCCCGAGGTAATGATGCCCTCGCCTTGCAGAACGACAAACACCACTGCATACGGCTCCGGGTGAGGCGGGATCACCTGCCCGGTTTCAAGGCAGACGAGGACGATGTTTGATCCTGCGGTTTTGATCAGGTCTTTTTTGACCGGGCCTGTAGCGGAAAATTCCCTTACAGCGAGGAGATCCATTACTTTTTCACCGTTCTCCGGAGCTCCACGATCCTCCGATCCATCGCATCCAGCCGGATTTTCTCCATGGTTTTCATTGCTTCAAGCATTCTTATCTCATCTTCGGCGCTGAGGGTTCCGGTACAGCAACACTCCCGAAGTCCACCTGATGATTCGTTGCATACCTGTCGGCACATAGTATATACTCCACTGAATTGTCTATGCTTTTACTATCAATAGGATAGTATTAAAGATATTCAGTATATAGTATTGAAGTGACTATGTGCGAAGATAGTGAGAGCCTGTGTGTATGTGCTTTCGGAGGCATCCTCACGACCATATCGAAAAAATGGGCACTTCTGATCATCAACAAACTCGGAGTAATGGGGCGGCTCCGGATCAATGACATAATGTCAGAACTGGAAGGGATCAGCCCGAGAACTCTGACGGAAACATAAAAGGAACTAAACGAAGAGCGGATTATTGGACGAGAATCCTTTTCCTAAATTAGATCGGA
>JBGOZZ010000095.1:0-5508 GCA_041480465.1 Methanoregula sp.
AGAGAGAGACTTTGCCTTCCGATTTTCCCGGAACCAAAGACCATGAAAATTGATGGTTGGAATAGTGTATACCCACCTTTATTTGAGGTAATAGCCTATGGCCATGCAGATGAGCCCGAGATAAAACATGATGGCAAACGGCCATGAAAAGCCGAGGTTGATAGTGTCAAGTCGCTTGAGATCCTGGATGAAGATTAAGATAAATCCGATGATAAAAAAACCGATGCTGAACTGGGTTTTTGTAATCGGAAATGTAAAACTTTTTGAACTTATTATAATTTTTTCAGTAATTATTCTGTAATTTTTGGTATTCCGCTTCAGTCAGTTAAAATTATTTAAGGTAATACCCGACAATTACCAGCAACAATCCAAGGTAGAACATGAGAGGAAAATACTGAGAAATCCCCGGAAAAACGGAATCGAAGTTTTTCAAATAAGGTATAAACAGCATAATCAGACCAACTATAAATGACACTATACTAATTTGCGTTTTTGTCGCTTTATCCATAATGGTACTCCTATTAAGATCTATCAACTCCCAAAAGGAAAAAATGTTTTGTACCGATTGGTCCATTTCCCTGCATATTCACAGGTGCTGTCTTCAAAAGATCCCAACAACCAGTGAATAAAGCACCTCACGCGGTTGAGGCGGCGATTGAATATCCCCGATGAGAATGCGCTCATGAGGATACCCAAGATTTTCGCAGAGTGCAATTTTCAGGGGTATCTTGAGTGTTGCAAGCCGGGCATAGAGATCCTGCACGTTAAATTTCGGATCTGTGAGGAGAAAGACGATCTTTCCCGTTTTCACTTCCCTTACGGTATCCTGCATTCCTTTATCATGCCCTTTGCCATGCGCTACGATTACCGATACCCGCGAAATTGGTATTTTCAACCGGGCTGTTGCAAGCTGAAAAGAAGATATACCGGGAATCACCTCTCCGGAAAGATACCCAAGCCCGGCCAGCATGGGGTCACCGGTTGAAAGGATCACGGCATAATCGGGAAGTTTTTTGAGATGTTTGAAATCATCGATGGTCTTTACTGCGCAATCAGTCGGAATAAAGGATTTTGCCAGATCGATTGCACGATCGGAGCCATAAATAAGTGAAGCCCGTGAGATCTCACGGATTGCCTGTTCGGTGAGCATCCCCGGTCCGCATCCGACGCCAATAATTTTCATGGGCTCTCCCCCAGTATCATGCCATTACGGTTCACAAGAACAACCCGGATGTGAGGGTATTCTTTTTTAAATTTTGCGAAGCTCAATTGCATGGCGGGGTGAAATGCAGATGATGCTGCAAATTCCTCGATTGTTTCATATCCGGTCCCGTCAAGGAGATCCGGATGGATAAAACGCAGGATAAGCCCGGGGAGCCCGAAAAGGACCACCTCGCCGGTTGACGCAGCCAGTGCTTCACCAATCCTGCTCCCGACCAGCACGATTTCATTATCCGGATACAAGAGGCGTGCGTACCGGAGTCCTATCCGTCCCGTTGTGAGAACTGCATTATGAGCGGCAGACAGCCTTTCACACATGGATTCCTCAAGATGGTCATCCCACGGCTCAACGAGACCAGTGGTCCCCAGAATCGAGATCCCCCCGACCACACCAACCCTTGGGTTGAGCGTTCTCTTTGCGATAACTGAACCCCATGGGATGTGCAGCTTGACCCGTACACCGGATAGTCCCTGCAGGTTTGCTGCCTCTTCTATCGACGTGAGAATACAGGCAAGCGGCACAGGGCTGATCGCCGGATCCCCTTTCCGGAACCGTGGTGTATCGCGTGAAAACCTGCCGATACCATCGCCGGGTAACAACTGGATTCCTTTTTTCTGGGGAATTGCTTCTGCGATAAATTCGCAACCGGCAGTTACATCATCCGGATAATCCCCCGCAAATTTTTTACAGGATGCAGTTCCGCCAGACCCGGATACCGGCACCGACACAATGAGCCCGCAGGGGATTTGTACGGGAACGGTTGTCACAACTCCGGAAAGTGAAAGAATTGCCCCTTTGCATGCAGCGGCTGCAGTTGTACCGGTGGTGTACCCACGACGTAACACTTTTCCTGAGGAAGTGAGGACTGCCAGACCTTCCTCTGCAAGACGGAGCAAATCCGGAGATGGGCATTTCTTTACCCAGGTTTCGGGATAATCAAAGCCGCTGACCGGGTCTCTCATCCAGGGCCTTCAATAAATATGGTGATGCACTCGTTCATTGCAGCGACAGCGACAGGTGTACCGCCCCGGGTACCTTCAGTCGACAGGGAAGGCACGTCTGTCGTTCGAAGCAGTTCTTTTGATTCCGCTGCATTGACAAATCCCACCGGGGTCCCGATGATAACGGCAGGACAGACGCCTTCCCTGACTATTTGGCAAAGAGACAACAGGGCAGATGGTGCATTACCGATGACAACGATCGATCCCGGAAGTTTTTCCCGGAGGGCAATAAATCCGGCTGAACTACGGGTTATCCCACGATCATGAGCGATCTCCGCACCAAAGTCCAGTGCACACAGCACTTCGCTCGTGTGGCCGTTTTTCTGGATACCTGCCTGCACCATGCGGATATCAGTAATAATCGGTGCACCCTGACGGAGAGCTGCTATTGTTGCAGACACGGGATCCCTGGAGAACCTGATAAGTTCGGCCATGCTGAAATCCCCGACAGCTATAGAACACCGCTGCCGGACACGGTCTTCGGGATTTGCGTTACCGATTGCTTTTCGTGCCATCATGCGCGACTTTTTTGAAATCTCATATGCTTCTCGGGTCTGAGCCCCCGGATCAATATACATATTTGGTGTGATACCCCCGTGGTGTAATAATTCCCCTGACATGTTCACCTGTCCTCCATATTCTGCTCTCCTTCCCACCGACAATCACGGTCGTATGCATATCTACAGCCCCCCAGACCGTTTCCACATCACCGAGTGTTGTCACGATCACTTCTTCACCGTCGCGCAAAGCATTCCTGACGATTGCCACCGGTGTCCCTCCATCAAGATACTTCCGGGCGTGTTCCATGGCAAGGGCAAAATTGTGCGGTCTGCCCCGGCTCTTCGGGTTGTAAAGCACTACAGGAATACCGGTCGAAAATACCGCGTCTAGCCTCTGTTCGATTACTTCAAGAGGTGTCAGAAGATCGGACAAACTGATAACGGCAAAATCTCCTGAAAGGGGGGACCCAATCCGGGATGCGGCGGCATTTGCCGCGGTCACCCCCGGAATAACCTCTACATCGACATCAGCACCGGCATGCTCCAGGACTTCAAGGACGATGCTTGCCATGCCATAGACACCTGCATCACCACCCGAAACAATGGCAACCGCAGAGGAACGGGCAAGATCAATTGCCTGTTTTGCCCTCTCAACCTCTTTACCCATCGAGCTCCGGATCACGTTCTTTCCCGTAAGCAGCGGTTCAAGAGGATCAAGATACGAAGCATTGCCAATAACGTAGTCAGCGGCAGCGATTGCCTTGAGCGCACGGGCGGTCATGTATTCCCTGCGTCCGGGTCCAAGACCGACGATGGAAAGGCTTCCTTTTTGGGTTTCAGTGTGCGATGGCAATCGTGACTCTCCCATACACTTTCTTTCTCATAACGAGTTCTTTTTTCTTTGCAACGGCAAGTGCACACGGCTCGGCAACACCGGAGAGCCCGATCTTTGTTGCCCGGGATGGTGAAACCCCTGCCTGTGCGTTTATTGTTTTATCATCAAGGAATATCAAATTTCCAGAGAGTGCAGAGATCGCTTCAGCAAGTCCTGGTTCATCCCATTTTTTCTGCGTGGTTGCGTAGATAAGTACGTTGTGTTCTTCAACTCCGGCTTCTGCCAACCCCCTCCTGATCGCTTCCAGCACTTCTGCAGCATTCACTCCCTTACGACATCCGATACCGACAATAAACTCGCCCTTCTTTATGAGGATTGAAACATCCGGCCCGGCGATGACGATGCCGGGACCTTTTACGGTGTATACCGGGACATCCGAATCAAGCAGGGCGGCATTCACCAGCCGGGTTGATTCCCGGTTAATGATATCACAGGAAGATCGTTGTGCAATCGCTTCAACAGAATCCCTGCCAGTTGCTTCAGTTGCCGTTGTGATAACCGGCTGAAGACCCAGTGACGACAGTTCCTTTGCCAGTTCATTTGCCCCGTGATGTCCCCCAAGAACGGGAATGGCATAGTGAAAGTCAGGACTTACGACGACAACCGCCGGATCATTCCACTTGTCCCGGAGAAGCGGGGCGATCCGGCGCACAACAATTCCCATCGACATAACAGCCACTATCCGTCGGGTGTGGGGAAAAATCTCCGAAAAAAGAACCGGGGTATATTCCCTGACGTCTGCACCAAGAAATGCTCCGATTCGCTCTGCATAGCCCATAAACCGGGGAAGTGCGATGACCAGAGTGTCATTCATGAATAGAGGTATGACCTCGTATGGCCCTTTTTTTCCGGGTCCAGTACGCCTCCCACAACCAGGAGTGCTGTATGTTCGATCCCGTTTTCCTTAGCTTTTTCTGCAATATCTCCAGCAGTTCCTCGGACAATTTTCTGGTCAGGCCACGATGCGTGGTAGATGACTGCTGCCGGTGTTTCAGGAGGACAGGCGAGTTTTTTTGTGATCTCATCAAGTTTCTCGGTGCCAAGAAAAATGACCATTGTCGTACCATGCCGGGAGAGTTCCTGGATCTGGTCATGCTCGAGTGTTTTTCCAGCCGGACGTGTGACAATCAGGCTCTCAGACACGCCGCGAAGTGTAAGTTGTGTGCGGAGTGCTGCCGCCGCCGCGAAGAGCGATGATACACCGGGAACGATCCCGACAGCGATTCCCCTCTTTTCAAGCTCTTCAATCTGCTCGACTATTGCGCCGTAGAGCGACGGATCACCGGAATGGAGCCTGACCACGGTTTTTCCTGATTTGGCCGCACTCTCCATTGCCAGGACCAGCTCCTCAAGGTCCTTACCCCAGCTGTCAATCTTTGTTGTCGCGTCAGAGCGGGCGATAAGCACGGGATTGACCAGTGAACCGGCATAGATGAGAACATCGGCGTCCCTGAGAAGGGATAATCCCTTCACGGTTATCAGGTCCGGATCTCCCGGGCCTGCTCCCACAAACCAGACCTTTTCCTGCATGATCAGCGCCTCGCATACATGACGCTCAGGTAATCGCTTTTTTCAGGGAGATCCTCGTTGCGGTATACTTTCATATCCGGAAAGTACATCCGCTCGACCAGCACAAATTCGCAGTAACCCTCATTGCGGAGTTCGGCAGCTTTTTCCCTGGGATATCTCACCTTAAGGAGGATCCGCGAGTCCGGGTCCTGCCCATCTGATACAACAAAGCCTCCGTTCAGCGAGATACCGGATGCGGCTGCGAACGCAGTGATTGAGCTGATCCCGGGTTCAGTTGAGAATTCTATGGCGGGATATTTTTCTGATAAGATTGCGCACAATCGTGAGAAGGTGGAAAAAAAATTCGGATCGCCCAGAATC
>JBGOZZ010000096.1:0-5483 GCA_041480465.1 Methanoregula sp.
GAGCTGGATCATCAGGAACAGGATCGGGCGCTGAAGATCCAAAATCTCAAAAAGGATCTTGAAACTGTTTGTGATCTGCAAAAATCCCTTGAAGAAGAGGTGAATATCCTTAATAAGGAAAAGGTAAAGGCAGAACAGCAGGTTCAGGCTCTTACGCTGGAACTTGATCAGGCAAGGACCGCGCTTGCCGATGAATGGGAGGACCATATGACCAGTGACGAACGGCTTGCTGCCGCCGTTCTGGAACGACAACGGCTGCAACAGTCTCTCTCACAGACAGATCTGGCTGGAGCAGAGAAAGAAAACGTCCAGAAAATTGTCGCAAAGGAGCCGGATCTGCCCGTAAAAATAGACCCGGCATCCCATTCGCTTGAACTGGTAATACATCCCGACGAACAGATGCCTCCCGTTTCACGAGATGAACCTGCTTCCCGTGAGCCTTCAGCGGGTGGCGAAATATCGGGAATGGATATCAGGAGTCTCAATTTTTCCGGTATTGAGGACCTCTTTGAAGAAGATGAACCGGTGCCTCAACCCGCTCAGGACAGCGAAGCCGAAGCGGGCGGAAACAACGAGGAATTCTCATCAGAAACCGGCACTTTTGATGCCGGCAGAGAAGATCAAGGATGCGAAGATGATGTATGTGACGAGATTGAACCAGAAGAAGAACCAGGACAGGATTATGCAGTTCCGGATGATTCAGGTGCGATTCCTGGTCCTGCTTTCTCGTTTAACCGCAGGCAGTGGCTAGGTCTGATCAAGTGGGCTCACCATTCAGCAGCACTTTCCCGGGATCAGCGGTTACAGATTATCAGGATGGGACGTTTGATCCAGAAGAACCGCAGGCTGACCAGAGAGCAGGAAGACCAGATAAGGGAGATGATCTCCCTGGTTCGGGCACTTGGCTACAGGCCGGAATAAAAAATTTAATGTAAACCCATATTTTACGTTTTTAAATACACAATTGACAGTGAATTAATTAAAAAATAAAATTTAGTGAACCGTAAAATTCCATTAAAAAGGTTTTTTCATTCGGAATCGTCTATTATTTCCCATAAACTGCAGGTCCATCCAGTGCAAGAACGGTACGGTTTCACATCAAGGAAACACGACAAGATGCAATCATGGAAACGCGGTTCCCTGACATTACTGGCCGGGATGCAGAGTCAGGCTCATATCCTTAAAAAGGAGGAATTGATTCAATATCATGGCATTCATAAATCTGATGCACTGAAGATTTTTGGAGTGATAGCAAACTTTTTTTGGGTTACCCATTAACATTGTCTGCATGACCATGGATACCGGTTTTGAACTTTCGCCAAAGAAAGTTGAATATATCAAGTTCATAAACGGGAAAAACGGTCCTGTGAAGACAAATACTATAGCCGCCGGGTTTGGTGTAGACCCGTCAACTATTACAAAAACGATTGTTGAGCTTGCCGACGAGGGACTTCTGGTTTACGTACCCTACCATGGGGTATCTCTTTCGGCAAAAGGAGAAATTACAGCACAATTCCTGGTAAAAAGGCACAGGATACTCGCCCTGGCCTTGACGCATTTTGGTCTTTCACATGAAAAGGCATGCCTTGAGGCTTCAAGATTTGAGAGTTTTGTATCAAAGGATGCGATAGATCAGATGTGCAGGGCCATGGGACATCCAAAAAAGGGTGTGTGCGGGGATATTACGCATGATGACAGTTGCCTTGAGGTATGAACCCGGGACAGGGACGTTTTCCAGTTGAAATAGTATACTCTCCATCCCCGTCAGTCTTCGGATTGGTAGCCTGAAAAGTGCCGGACATTTTTTTTAGTCAAGAATTTCTTATTAAAATAAATTTTGGGCAAGCTCCAAAATTCTCACAACTATTATATGCAGAACCTGCGAATTAGATTTGCAGAAAAGGCTTACGATATCGGGAGGATTGCAATCCAAATGGTACAAAAACATTACAAAACGATTCTGCTGATCGCGGCTACGGCAATTGTTATCGCTACAGTTGTCGGAACCGGCTGTCTGACCAGCTCGCCGGAGGCTGGACAACCAGGCAATATACCCGCTAATCCATCCAAGGGACCCACATCGTATCCCGGCGTATCCGGCTCAGCACCACCAGCAAATTCCGGTCACGGTGACAAAGTTCAGGTAATCACCTCATTTCGCCCGTTCACGCTCCTGGTCGGACCCATTGGTGGAGATCACATAACAATTACCCAGATACTTCCTCCCGGGGCTGATCCTCACGATTATGAACCGACACCAAACGATGCAGTGGCTCTTAAAAGCGGAAGGATCTTCTTCTATGCCGGGCCGTTTCTCGAACCCTGGGCAGCAGATCTTGCAGCCTCGTCAAACCCTGACATACAACGTGTGACCTTTGCCGATGCTATCCCGGGATCTGCATACGATCAGATGAAAAGCCAATATGCGGACTTCCCGGATATGACCCAGGACCCGCACCTCTGGTTATCACCACAGCTTACCGAGTACTATGTAGCCTATGTCGCCCGCCGGTTATCTGAAACAGACCCGGAAAATGCGTCCGATTACCAGAATAATGCTGCAGTATTTGAAAAACGGCTGAAGCAACTCGATTCCGATTATACGGCAGGGTTTTCAAACTGTACCACCAGAACATTCCTCAGCTCACATGCCTTCCTTGATTATATTGCGGCGGCATATAACCTCACACCGATCTCCATTGCCGGGATGAGCCCTGATGCCCAGCCGTCCATGAAACAGATGTCAGCTATCGTTGAAGAGGCAAAGGCACACAATGTCAGAGGAGTCCTCGCGGAGCCGGATGAAGCAGAAGACCTGAGTAAATCCATATCTGCTGAACTCAATCTTCCCGTATATTCCTTCAGAACAATGGAGGTACTCCCGGCGGGTCCCTTGACGGCGGAAGATACCGACTATGTGGCGATCATGGAGAATAACCTGCAGGAAATGAAGAAAGCAATGCTATGCCAGTGATACTTCCGGGAAGTGAGCGGGTCTGTCTCACCCTGAACAATGTCTGGTTTGCTTACGGGGCAAATCCTGTCCTGGAAGATGTATCTCTTTCGATCCGCCAGGAGGAGATCGTGGGAATTGCCGGGCCGAACGGTTCGGGGAAATCCACCCTCATGAAGGTTATGGTCGGCCTCCTTAAACCCGATAAGGGCACGGTTTCATTTGCCTGCCATATCGATGAATGCGAGGGAGTGACCCCCTGCAGGCCCTGCATCGGCTATGTTCCCCAGAACCCGGTCATCAGGCAGGAACGATTTCCGGTTACTGCCCGCGAGATCATTGAAATGGGAACGTTTGGCCAGATAGGACTGTTCAAACGCATGAATTCCGACAGCAAGAGGGCAGTCGATAATGCAATCGCAGAAGCAGGTCTCGGTTATGTGGAGCACGAGTTGTTTTCCGACCTCTCCGGTGGTCAGCAGCAGAGAACCCTGATTGCCCGTGCTCTCGTCGGCAGACCGCACATTATCGCACTCGATGAACCCACAAACGGTATCGATGCACAGAGCAAACAGGAATTCTATACCCTTGTCAGTCACCTGAACAAAGTGCACCGGATCACGGTCCTGATGATCCTGCACGACCTGCCCGATCTGGCGGCGCACGTTGAAAGGGTCATATTCCTGCAGCGGAAGGTGATCTATGACGGTCCGTCCGCGAGTCTTAATGCAGAAGGTCTGTGGAACCTGATGGTAACAGCAGGCAAAATCACCTGAGAGCAGACCATGGTCCTTGAGTTTTTATCCTACCAGTTCGGAATCCGCGCCCTGATAGGTGGGCTGATCATCGCAATCACCTGTTCGAGCCTCGGGGTGTTCCTCGTCCTCCGGAGGCTTTCCCTCATTGCAGACGGGCTGAGTCATGTGGCGTTTGGCGGGATTGCTCTTGGGTTATTCACGGGAATTTATCCGCTATATACGGCTGTTGTCGGAGTGGTACTCGGGTCATTGGGTATACATGCACTCGGTAAATTACGGGTGGCATCGGATGCGGCAATAGCGATCATGTTTGCGTCAGGGCTCGCCATTGGGATTATCATGATAAGTGTCACCCAAAATGTGGCTGTTGATGTCCTGTCCTTCCTTTTCGGGACAATTCTCGGAATAAACCAGACCGACCTCTACCTTGCCGCAGCTCTCGGGGTTACCGTCATCGGTATTTTGTTGCTGTTCTGGAAGGAATGGGTTGGGATCACCATTGATGCGGAGTTTGCAAGAGTCTCCGGCCTGCCGGTGTCGGCACTGGAACTTGTTTTCACAATATTGACCGGTTTAACCGTAGTCGTTGCAATGCGGCTCGTTGGCGTGCTCCTGGTATCAAGCCTGATCGTAATCCCGGCATCCGCGGTGATACAACTGAAGATGCCGTTCAGGCAGACCGTGCTCTCCGCATGTGGCGTCGCAGTCTTCTCGGTCGTTGCCGGGTTGCAGTTGTCATTCATGTTCGACCTCGCACCGGGTGGGTCAATTGTCCTGGTTACCATCTGTTTCTTCATCCTTGCCGCCATAGTGGCACGGCTGTTTCCGAAAATTCCGAAAAAATCATCGGGTGGCAGTTGGGATCATCAGTGTAACCGATAACCCGGGGATATCCTGCATGAAGATACACCCCTTTTACAGACCTGGTCCTTTCCAGAGTATCAGTCGTTCAAAGAAGGTTCTCATCTGACCTGATGATTGAATAAGCGAGAGTGAATCAGATCCGATCAGTTTCATGTAACCAGCAGCCGATCGCCAGATAGAACGATCCTGCAACCAGGATAGCGACTGTGACGCCAAGAGCCAGCCCGAAATCCCCGGCAGTGAGTGAAATATACAGCAGCCGGGCGACAGAATATATCGCAAAAAGAAGAAGAACCGCCGCAAGATAGAACCCGATAAGCCCGAGTGCTCCCGTGACTACCAGATCATCCATAGAGAAGGTGGGCATTTTCCGGGTATAAACTGTTGGGTTTTTTGGGATTGTCGTATCCCTTACCGGTCAAGATACTGGGCAAGTACCTGATCGTAGAGCCTCTTTACATTTTCTTCTGTCTTCTGCATCCCGGGAAATCCTGTATAGCCGGGCTGCTGCGCGATCGGGATATCGGTTGACAAATCGAGCCGGTACTGGCTTTGTGAATGGAACCAGCACTTCTTTTCATAGTACCACGAGAGGTATTCCTGTTCCGTCTGCCCGGGGGTCGGGATAAAAAGGGCATGCCGCTTGCCAAGTTCGGCTATCTCCATCATTGATGTGTAGCCTGAACGACAGATGATAAATTTTGCACGGTTCATGAGATTTTCCTTATCCCGGGTTGAGGCATAGGAGATGACCCTGCACGAATCGGATTGTTTCTGCATAGCGTGATTTCCCGGTCTGCCAAGCAGGATGACACGGCTCCCCTCAATCGTATGGACCTGTGGCAGCAGGATCTTCTCAAGCCGGGTCCTCTGGGGTTCGGGTCCGGAGATCATCACCAGATAATCGA
>JBGOZZ010000097.1:0-5476 GCA_041480465.1 Methanoregula sp.
CTTTTCCCGCAACGATATCTGGACGCTTCGATGGAGATCATCAGGAAGACCATGAACGGGGAACGGCTCAAGGTCGTTGAAATTCCCATCCTCAATCGCAAAGGTGAGATAAGGATTGTCCTCTGGAACTCGGCGACACTTTTTGAACCTGACGGTAAAACTATCCAGTCGACAATTGCGCAGGGTAATGATATCACCGAACGCAAACTGGCAGAAGCTGAACTTGAAGAGAGAAACGAGGAACTCAATAGTGCAATTGAAGAACTTACCCAACGGGGGCACGAGCTGAATGAAGCCTTAAAGGAGAAGGAAGTCCTGCTTAGCGAGATCCATCACCGGGTGAAAAATAACCTGACCGCGTTCATCTCGCTGCTCTCTCTCGAAAGTGCGTACGACGACTCGCCCGCCGGACTCGCACTAAAAAAAGATCTCCAGAACCGGGCGCGGAGCATGGCGCTTATCCACGAGACACTGTACCGTACAAAGAAGTATTCCCGGGTCAACATGGATGTGTACCTGTCCACCCTGGTCGGGCAGGTTGTCAGTTCCTTTGAATCGGGAAAACCCGTAATAACGGTCGTAGATACCCATGGTATAACGCTCGATCTGTCACGGGCAACCCCCTGTGGACTCATCATTAACGAGATCCTGACCAATTCCCTCAAATACGCATTCCCGGCTTCGTTTGACTGCGAAAAGATCCGGGGCACGCCCTGCACGATAACGGTGAGCCTCGCCGAAGACGATGGCACCTATATCCTGACCGTCAGGGACAATGGCATCGGGCTACCCGAAGATCTCGATATAGCAACCACAAAAACACTGGGTCTCAAGCTCGTCAACTTTTTGGCAAAGCACCAGCTCAGGGCGTCGATCGAGGTCCATCCGGAAGAGGGTGCGGAATTCCGGTTCAGGTTCAGGGACAAGATTTAGAACAGCGCGAATCTGGCTCAATCCTCTTTTCCAATCAGGTGCGTGAGATCCCGATTGTCATGCTGACAGTCCCGGTTGCCCCTTCAATGTCCCAGTCCTTCACCAGATCATGCGTTCGAAGGGTATCGCCCGGTTTTAAGAAGATGAACAGGACTTCTTTGCCGGGTCCCGTTGCTAAAACCTCTCCTGCAATCGTCGTGCGGTTGCTGTCAGAGTTGAGAAGGCCGTAGACCCTGGGGTCCTTTACCAGCACTTCTGCCGAGATGAACTCGCTGACGACAAGATCCAGTTGTTTGCGCATCTCCTGGATCCGGCGGATAACCTCCCGCTCATACCCCTCCGTTTCGAGGTCGTCATCGAGCCTGACATCTACATAGACGGTTGCATCGGGCATGGAGGCGGAGAAGATGTCAGCCGGGAGTTTCTCGGTGAAGGTCACGTGTTCCGCTTCGATATCGAAGACCTCATTGCCGGTACCGAGTTTAACTGTCCGCCCGCCCTCGATCTCCGCCTTGAGGAAATTACCGTCGGCTGCTTCGATGAGCCCCCTGACTTTAAAGGAGTTCCTGCCGAATCCTTTCCCGAGTGCCTTCATGACCGGCTCCGCCCGCCAGCCGACGCGGTCCCATCTCCCTATAATGACGGAGACCTTGCGGGTATTGGCCCGGTCCTTGCAGACGGCATTCAGCCGTTCAATCGCGGCTTTCACCGCTTCTGAGCTCGTGACCACGACCACTTCGGAGACCGGCCAGCGGAGTTTCCGCTTGCCCGCCTGCCGGGCATTGGCACATGCATCGTCGAAAGATCTGACGACGTCAACTGCCTGTTCCAGGGAGGCGTCAACGAGCAGGGCATCTCCGGCATCCCAGTCGAGGAGGTGTATGCTTTCCGGATCCTGCTGACAGCGGAGGTTACGGTAGATCTCCTCCGTTAAATGGGGGCAGAACGGTGCCAGAAGTGCAGTGAGGCGGCGCATGACATAATACATGGTCTCGTAAGCAAACACCTTTTGTTCTGATTCGCCTTCGAGCCACATCCGCGGACGGATGAGCTGGACGTACCAGCGGGAGAGATCTTCCAGTATAAAGGTTATCAGTTCACGCGTTGCCCGGTGAAGCTGGCATTCCTTCAATGCAGTGTCGACCGTGGCAGCGACGGAATTAATGCGGGAAATGATGAAACGATCCTCGTCTGGCATGCGGCTGAGATTCTTCCTGATATATGAGTCGTCCCAAACACCATTCCTGTTCGAAGGCTCGAATGTATCGAGGATCATATAGGGCAGGGGGAAGCGGTATACGTTCCAGAGAATGTTCACCGCACGGTTAATGGTGCCAACACCTTCCCAGTTGAACTTCAGGTCATCCCAGGGTGCCGACGAAGAGAGCACGTAGAGCCGCAGGACATCGACGCCGACTTTTGCGATGACCTCTTCGGGTGTTACGACATTGCCGAGGCTTTTTGACATCTTCTTGCCCTCGGCATCAAGTGCAAAGCCGTGCATGCAGACGCTCTTGTAGGGTGCCTTCCCAAACGCAATCGTGCTTGCACCCAGCTGCGAATAGAACCACCCGCGGGTCTGGTCCTGTCCTTCGGTGATGAAATCTGCCGGCCAGAGCTTCTCAAACTCTTTGGTCTTCCCGGGAAAACCGAGGGTTGCCCAGGATGCAACCGCGGAGTCGAACCAGACATCGAAGATATCTTCCACCCTCTTCATCGTCCCGCCACAGGTGCAGGGAATGGTCACTTCGTCAACAAACGGGCGGTGAGGATCTTTGAGAGGTTTGCCACTTGCCTCTTCCAGTTCCTTAAGAGTGCCTATGACCCGGTACTGGTTGCATTCTGGACAGACCCAGACCGGGATCGGGATCCCCCAGTAGCGCTGGCGGGAGATGCACCAGTCGCGGGCTTCCTTGATCCAATCGTAGAAACGTGCGCTTCCAGCCCATTCTGGATACCACGTGACCTTTGCGACTTCTGAAAGCATCAGGTCGCGCATCTCGGAGGCTTTAAGGAACCATTGCGAGGTGGCCCGGAATATAATCGGGGTTTTACAGCGCCAGCAGTGACCGTAGCGGTGAACGACGGTCTCCTGTGCGAGCAGGTAGTCGCCAAGCGCGACAAGGACGTTCGCATTTGAATCCCGCACATACTGGCCGGCAAATTCTCCGCCTTCTTCTTTGAACCTTCCGGCACCATCAACGGGGCAGAAAATCGGGAGCCCTTCCTTGGTCCCGAGCACGTAATCATCCCACCCGTGCCCCGGTGCGATATGCACGATGCCCGAATTTTCAAGCAGGACAAAATCCGCTGTTACGACCTTATGGTTGATCTCACGCTGGACAGGCACATGCCGGTGGAGCGGCGAATCGTACTCCCAGCCCTTAAGATCGGACCCTTTCTTCTTTTCAAGTATGCGGAAGTCCTTAAAGCGCCCTTTTTTTAGTACTGCCGTTACAAGGGGTTCTGCAATCCAGAAGTACACCGTTTTCTCATCTTTTACTGCAGAAACCTTTGCGTACTCAATCTCACCTGAAACTGCTACTGCGACGTTGGCGGGCAGGGTCCATGGTGTCGTCGTCCAGATGACCAGATATTCATCCCGTTTTCCTTTGAGGGGGAACTTGACAAAGATTGAGGGGTCTTTTTCGTCCCAGTATTCGACTTCTGCATCGGCAATTGCGGTCTCGCATCGCGGGCACCAGTTTACCACACGGTGTCCTCGTTCGAGCATGCCCTTCTCTTCTGCACGTGCAAGCGTCCACCACGCCGCCTCGATATATTCGGGCCTGACGGTCTGGTATGCGTTCTTAAAGTCGAGCCAGACACCCAGACTGGCGAACTGGTCATCCATGAGCAGTTTGTTGTTGATGGCAAACTCCCGGCATTTCTCGATGAAAGGCTGGATGCCGAATTTCTCAATGTCTTTTTTGGATTTGAATCCAAGCTCCTGTTCCACCTTGACCTCAATCGGCAACCCGTGCATGTCGTAACCTGCACGGTCGATGACATTCCTGCCGTTCATCCGGTGGTAGCGCAGGATGCTGTCTTTTAAGATCTTGTTCCACGCGGTCCCGAGGTGGATGGTCCCCGTGGTATAGGGTGGGCCGTCAACAAAAAAGAATGGTTTCCCGGCACTGCGCCGCTCTTTAACGGATTTGTACGTGTCGTGGGTGCGCCAGTGTTCCTGCACCTCACGCTCGATCAACTGTGCATTAAAGTTAGCGGTGACTTCCTTCACAAAACCCCTCTTGATACTTATAGGACGCGAAATGTGCGTGATGGAATGTTAGTGCCGGAACACAAAGTAGTTTTTCTCCTGCATTTTCTCGTGCATCGGATACTTTTTTGCGGGCACCTCAAAGATAAAACCACCATCGCATAGGATCGTAAGCCATATCATGTGCCACTTTTACATTGAACATCATGCGATCGCGTGAATTCATTGGTCTTGTTGCAGTTCTGGTGATACTAATGGCAGGTATCGCGGGGTGCGCGTTGACACCCAACGCTGGCAACGGCCCCGCAGCCCCTGTCGCCACCAGTACAGTCAGTACCCAGTCCAGCCCGGTGTCCCCCGGTGTTCAGGTAACTCCTGTCAGCACCGCGGTACAAAGCAGCGGTATCGACACCACCATCAACATCCATTATAATGACTATGACTGTCTCGACGTCACGAAGGAGCTTGGCGTTGTGTATCTCAATCCCGACCAGAAGTATATCATCAGGGTATCCCCTCCGAACAACCCGGTCAACGTGAATCTCCTGCTACTCGACGTTGGCGACCGGGAAAAGATCCAAAACGCCAGGCCGGTGTGGAACGCAGTAAGCAAAACCTGGGACTATGAAGGTCTTGTACCGCTTGTCCAGTTTAATGATGTCTCCACTACCCAGGAAAAGACCATCACGATAAAGAACCAGGGCAAGTACTATCTCTGTGCCGATGACCGGAAGGAGTCGGGAGTTAATGACGTCATCATCAGGGTGCCGGTAAAGATGACGAGGGCCTGATAGTGAAGGAGAGAGGGACTTTTTTTTAATATCTACCGGGCACTCCATTGTCAGAAAATGGCTCTGCAGTCCGATGATGTCAGGTACCGTAAACGACAATTTGTCGGAAATAAATTCCCTGTCGTGGAAAGAAAGTTCAGTGACGAGCTGAAAGCGACAATATTTACCAATATCAGGTATCGATCCACTTTCGCACCGCTCAGGCCTGAGCCTTATCTCACTGAGTGCGGGAGTGATCCGGTGCTATGTTGATCGAACTCCGCAAGGGAATGACGCTTTACCCGGGCACCTTTAACACGGTGATCGCACCCGGGAAGGTGATGATCTCCGCACTCAATACCAACACGGATCTCCAGCGGTTCCTCTTCCTGTACGTGAGCGGCAACTACTCGCGCCTCCTCTCTTCGATCAACCGTTCATCCAAAAATTTTGAGGTTCGCAGGGCATTCACTGCTCACCAGCTCTTCACCATACTTAAAGAGGCGAGCCATACTATCCTGCTCCTTGAGCACGATCCGACGCTCTTTGATGA
>JBGOZZ010000098.1:0-5472 GCA_041480465.1 Methanoregula sp.
ATACGGGTTTGTGCCTGTTCCCGCAGATACGAAAGGAGGTAATAGGGACCACCGATACCTTTACCCGTGGAACCGCTCGCCTTCCAGCCGCAAAAGGACTGGATTCCCGGCCATGCACCAGTCGTAGCCCCGCCACGCCTGTTTGCATAGGTAACACCCGACTGGATGCTGTCGAAAAAATATGCAATTTCTTCGTCGTTTTCGGAGAAGATGCCGGCTGTCAACCCGTAATCTGTTGAATTAGCTTCCTCAATCGCCTCGGCAAGGGTCCTGAAGGTATCGATAATGAGGATCGGTACAAACAGCTCCTGCCGTGCCAGCGGGTGTCCTCTCGTCAGGCCGCTGACAAGGGTGGGCTCCACATAATACCCATGCGAGAATATACCCCCGCGGAGCACATTTCCTCCGGAGATAATCTGCCCCCCATCCTTTTTTACTATCTCAACAGAATCTCTGAACGTCTGCACTGCTTCTGCATTGATCAACGGGCTGATGAACGTCTCTCTTTCCCTGGGATCGCCCGTAACAAGGCTCTCCACTTGTCTGCGGAGTTGGCTCATGAACCTGTCTGCGACCAACTCGTGAACATAGATGCGGGATGCAGCGCTGCACTTCTGTCCGCTGAATCCAAACGCAGATTTATAAATTCCTTCAACTGCTTTATCAAGATCAGCGTGCTGCGTCACAATAACCGGGTTCTTGCTCCCCATTTCGAAAATGAGCGGTTTGATAAAACGTTGTCTGGCCGCAAACGTGCGATTGAGCCACACGCCGGCGGCATGGGAACCGGTGAACGCAATGCCGGCAATGTCCTTATGAGCGGTGACAATATCACCGAACTGGTCACCGGGCCCGGTGATATACTGGATTGCATCTGTCGGCACTCCTGCAGCAGTGAATGCATAAAACAGTTTCAGCGCGGAGAAGGGTGCGATACTGGTCGGTTTGAGGACGATTGTATTTCCCGTAATCAAAGCTGCTCCCGCCATTCCGGCCGCAAGGGAAAGAGGGAAATTAAACGGGGAAATGACCGCCCAGACCCCGTACGGCCGCATGACGCTTCGGCTCTCCGCCTCCGTGCTTTCAGGACGGGTAGAAACGATAAAACCTTTCTGCTTTTTGTAGATCTCCGCATGGTAGCGGAGCATGTCGATAGCTTCCCCCGCTTCCGTGACAGCCTCGTAACGGTTCTTACCACATTCATACGTAATAAGTGCAGCAAGGAGGAATTTCTGTGAGTCAAGGATCACGGCGGTTTTCTGAATAATTCCGGCGCGTTCTTTCCAGTCCCTGTCGCGCCATGCGGGAAATCCATCCCTGGAAGCAGCGATTGCTGATCTCATCTGGATCGGTGTTGCAGTCGTGAATTTTCCGACAACAATCCGTTGATCTATCGGGGAGAGGGCCTCGGACTCCGGTGCTGAAAATATCTCCCGACCGCCGATGATGATAGGGTGTGAACGGCCAAGATCTGCCTGTATCTGCTTCAGTGCTTTTACGTATCCGGTATGGATCGTGTCGTCGGCAAGAAGATCAACATAGGTCATTTTTTTTCTTTTTTTCATCAAAAACACCCTGTATATCCTGATCAGGTAACTTTCAACTGCCTCAACCCACTCGGGAAGATGTGGGTGATCACAGGTATCTTCTCATCCTGCAGGGTTTATTGCTTTTCCTGCGGCCAATTTTTTTATTGTACCGGGGTGCTGATTGTTTCAAGCCGGTTTTCACTGCACTCCTCCAGAGGTTTTATAGTCCCGACAGAGTATGATATTCACATGGCAGGGGATAGCAGGCTCCGGCGGCTGATTGGCAAGGTATACCGGATTGGGCTCGGGGGTGAAGGAGTGCTTCGCACGGAGGGACGGGAACAGGAAGCACAAAAGATGCTTGAAGCAGCATACGAGAGTGGGATCCGGTATTTCGATTCCGCACCTGCTTACGCGGACAGCGAACGATATTACGGTCGTTTCTGGGATCAGCACCCGGACTGGAAATCTCCTGCATTCCAGACCAGCAAATCGGCACAGAGAGATGCAAAAAGCGCATCGGCAGACCTGACACGAACACTCTCCCGTATGGGTCGTGATCGACTCGGGCTCTGGCAAATCCATGATATCCGGAACAGCAATGATATCCGCCGGATCGAGGGACCAGGCGGTGCACTCAAGGCATTCTACCATGCACGTGAAACAGGAACAGCTTTGGGAATCGGCGTGACCGGGCATCATGACCCCGCAGTTCTGCTCCATGCAGTCACCCACTGGGATATTGATTCGGTACTCCTTCCGGTCAATCCTGTGGAATCTGCCATCGGGGGATTTCTTGACCTTGTTATACCAGCGGCACGGGAGCGGGGTATAGGTGTTATTGGCATGAAGACGATGGGTGCCGGGAACTATATCCTGCCCGAGGCAGGACTTTTGCCTGAGGTCCTGATCCGGTTTGCCCTATCCCAGGATGTCGATCTTGTGATTGTCGGTTGTTCGACACCGGAGGAGGCACGGCTTCTTGCCCGGCTGGGAAAAGAGCATATTCCGATGGAAGAAGAAGAACAAGGCCGGATTATCGGAATTGTCCGTCCCAATGCCAATCGCCTCGCATACTACCGCGGTGTTACCTGAACACTGAGGGGTAGTACCATCGACAGGTATTTTTGGTGCATCGTTACAGAAAAGATAATGGCTGGAAAGGGACTGTTTCCTAAAAAATCATTCCGGCTTTTCCTGTGCAGTACCACAGCAGCTTCCTGGTTCTCCACCGCAACTGCACTCCCCGCTGTCCATATCCCTGCCCCGCAGTGCAGCGTTGATCATCGCCCATGCACACCCGACCCCGCTCTGCACCGTGATCGCCCGCACCGGGCAGTTCAGGGCACAGGCACCGCATTCCATGCATGAAACGGATGCCGCCAGCACGGCAGTCTCCCTACCCGGAACAAACACACCATGCGGGCAGACCCTGCTGCACATACCGCAGTTGATGCAGCGATCCGGATCGTACCGGAGCGTGTTCCCTCGATAACTGTCAAACATCAGATCACCTCAAGATTGCCCAGCAATCCCAGAAGAATGCCCAGCACGACACCCGAGGCTGCCATGACTGCCATGACCGGAACGTAGCGGAAGATCTCGTTTTTTACCCCTGTCCTCGATGTGGACGTGCTACAGCCGGTAAAATTGAGCGCAAGGTATGCGGTTACTGCCGGCATGACAAGAAGTGCCATACCTGTACCTGCTGCGTGCATCCAAACCGGGCCGGAGGGGTTCAATGCAAAGGTTCCTGCAAAGGGGAGAGCAGCGATCGTACCGAGAATAAGTCCTTTCGTCGAAAAATCCCGTGTGGGGAGGAAGGGAAGGAGGAGGGGAAAGGCGACGGTACCGGCGAGAACTGCCGTGACTGCCGCAAGTGCTGCAAGAGGGCCTGCAAAGAAAAAGAGGATAAGTGCCCCGGCAATGGCTGGCAATGCCGCGTGGACGAGCTCTACGGGTATCAGGACCAGCCGATCGGCGAGCGGGAACCGGACACGTCGCATTTCGGGCGTTGCCGTGTGGGTTTTCAGGTACCGGGAGAGATCACTTGCCCGGACGGGGCCGTACTCGACTTTGAAACCGGAGCGGCGTAAGACTTCCGGCCACGAAACACCGGGGGCACCCAACTGGGGGAGGATAATAGTGCGGTGCCGGACAACATGAGCAAGATCGGTACATTCGATGGAACGGACCAGTTCAGCGCTACCGAACGTGCCTTTTCCCGCAGCGCACCAGACATTGATTCCTCTGGTATCGAGTACAAGGAGATACGCATCGATACCTGCGAGTGCTGAACGCAGTGCATCGAAGCTGAGCGTGTAATTCGCAGATGCGAAGACCGGGGAGTCTTCATCCGGGTTGCCGAGCCGGTACAGACCGGGTCTGACGGTGTGACCCATCCTGTTTACCCCCCAGCGGGCAAGAAAATGGTCGAACCGGTTGGCGATGGTGATCGTGCTGTCAGCGGTGCGGATACCGGGGGTCTCTTTTTTGCCCTGGGTGCAACCGCACGGGAGTGTCGGAGTCCCGGATGCGCAGGAACAGCCGCAGGATTGTGTTGTATCCATCGGACGCTCCCTTAGTCCCGCCCGCTCATAAGCGGATCAATAACATCTTTTACCATACCACTCAGGTTCTCGGCTTTCATCAGTGCAAGGCAGCAGATATGGCCCTGCTTCTCCCAGCTGATAAGGGCGAGCTTGTCTCCTGTGCGGATACCTGCTTTTTCCCGCACATCCTTGGGGAGCACCATCTGCCCGCGATCGTCTACGCTCAGGACTGCTTCCATGCGGCATCCGCCAGGTGTATTATACCCGCAGGATTGGTCTGCGGATACAGGTTTTTGAGTGTTCGGTTTTTTTATGGGCACGTGATTCCTCATAGTATTGGTGAATTTTTCAACTATTTATATTTTTCAGAAAAATCAGAAAAAACTGAATAAAGAGAGGGTGATACTTAGCGGTCAGCCAGATCCGCCATTTCACGGAGAACTTCCTTATCATCCAGGTCATACCAGTGTTCATATGCTTCGGCAACAGCAAACCTCTGGCTGCTCCGTATGTTCAGGCAGATCAGCAGATCCACATCTGCAGCAACACGTTCAGCTGAAGACGCGGAAGCGGTTGGTACCGCGACAATAATGCGTGCTGGTCCGGAGGTGCGGATACTCTGTATCGCAGCCAGCATGGTGAACCCGGACGCAAGCCCGTCATCAACCAGGATGGTCGTTTTTCCTGCCAGATCAGGAAACGGTCTCCCGCTGGTGAACCTGGCAATCCGCTCCTGTACATTTTTTCTGGTCAAAGCAACGGCGGCATCAACATCACCTTGCGATAGCCCGAGTGCTTCACGTAGCCGTTCGTTGATCAATACCTGCCCGTCCCAGGTTATTGCACCAAAACCCGCTTCAGTATTGCCAGGGATCTGTATTTTTCTCACGATTGCAAGCTCTAATGGAGCGCCTAGCGCCAGTGCAACCTCCTTTCCGACAGGAACCCCCCCGGCCGGGATGGCAACCACCACCGGGTCAGGGTATTCCAGATGTGACCTGATACATGCACCCAGTTTCTTTCCCGCGTCCTGCCGATCGGAGAACACAAATCTTCGTTCGCGGAACTGCGGGTTATCGAGAATTCCTCCCATACACGGATGCTCGGGTCATGGGGTATATAACTATTCATGCAGCTCATCAGGAGTCGACATGTGCTGGACATAGGAATGGTCTCATATGTACCAGTACCAGATATACGCCGTAGATGATAGTGCAAGCGCGAAATACCATGAGAATTTTAGCTTTTGTCACGGAACCATAGTGCTCCTAAAGGATAATTTAACGTCTTTTGTACAGAGTATAGAATATCATGTATGCGATCGAGGTCTCGCATCTCTCCAAACAATTTGGAACACTCACCGCCCTGAATGACGTGAATTTCACGGTCGG
>JBGOZZ010000099.1:0-5464 GCA_041480465.1 Methanoregula sp.
TTTGAATGCCATCTGGTTTTCTTTCAGGGTCGGATCCGGCAGCACGATATAGCCCCGCTTCTTGAGCTCAATAGCCCGCTCAAGAGACTTGACCTTGATCTCGCCACCGATACACTTGGCACCCTGGCCCCACTTGAGCTCAATCGTGTCCAGGTTATGTTTGCTGGAGACATATTCCGCGGTTCCAAGCCGGGTGTCTTCGACATTCATCTGGACGAGCATTTCCCCGTAGCCATCGTAGAATTTCTTATAAATACTGATACGCCTGTCCATTTCCGGAGACTCGATGACTTTACTCTTGGCATCGCGTTTCAGGCCCGGATCAATACCGCAGACATTCTCACCACAGACGCAGGTAATGCCGGAGATCGCTGCTCCGATAGCAAAGTGTTCCCAGTTGACGCGGGCAATCTCGGTTGATCCGAGGGCACCGGTAAAGATTGGGAGGCGCATCCTGACTTTCTTGTCCCACCCGTACTCGGTCTCGGTATCCACGGATGAGAAGATCGCTGTATCCGGACCGGCTTCAACGCCTTCAGGCAATCCCCGTGCACCAACAGCATATCCCTGTATGTTGAGGTGGGAATAATCAATCGGGTAGTTCTTGTCGGCACCTGCGGTCATCTCGCCGAACGGGCCGGGGTACAAGACCTCCCTGCCCCGGAACGTAGATAACCAGATCTCGCAGCTGCCCTTGCATCCGTCAAGGCAACGGGTACAGATACCCGAACACGGTGTTACACTTCTTGAACGGTTCACCGTACCGGTTGCCTCGTTTGCATTTGGCTGTCTAAGATTCATGTATACACTCCATTGAAACAACTGGATAACCTTCGATCTTAACGAAGATAGGGGTTTGAGCGAAAAAATCGATCTCAAACTACATGATTTAAAACTCGTTCACTAATAAGCGCTTGCTTTCCATCTTCTTTTAAAGTTTACGGTTTGAACCCAGGGTAGTAACACATTTCCACCCTCTTTTTCATAAAAATGTATGCTGAAAATGAAAAAAAACACAATATTTTCTATAAATTGATCAAAGTATAGTTTCTCGTACCAAGTCCGATTTCTTCTGCATACTCCAGCTGCCGCTCACCATCAGTCTGCGCGTGAACACCCTTGAACTTGTCCCCACCTTTCTGGCGGTGGACTGCGAGTAGCGAATCCGTAAAACCCTGCTGCTTGTTCACCAGATCGTAACTGGCCTTATCGATGGCGACCGGATCCTGTGACGCAAGGATGCCAATATCCGGTACGATCGGGGCGTCGCTGAACGGGAAGCAGTCACAATCCGGGGTAATGCGGATGAGGAAGTTCATATATCCGGCCTTCCCTCTCTTGGTTTTTACCGCACCACAGGCATACTCGACCATCCGTTCCATAAAATCAGGAATTTCTGTTTCCCAGTCAATATCGATCGCATGCGAAGGGCAGGAATGCATGCATTCAAAACACCCAATGCAGAGGTTGCGGTCAATGATTGATTTTTTCTTCTTTACGGCGATCGCGGATTTCGGGCAGACTTTTATGCACCTGCCACACCCGATACAGTTCTCGGCAATAGTAAACGGGCGGGCATTATGCTGTTCCCGTTTTCCTGCGGGAGGTGCGCACCCCATTGCAAGATTCTTGAGTGCACCCCCAAACCCTGAAACGATATGGCCTTTGAAATGGGTGAGGACAATCATGCTGTCGGCAAGGGCAATATCCCCGGCTATAATCACGGATCTGAAATGTTTCTTATCAATCCGCACTTTCCGGACATTCCTGCCAAAGAGCCCGTCAGCAATAATGACCGGGGCGCCGGTTACTGCATAGTCAAAACCGTGAAGGATGGCAGTCGTAATATGATCCACTGCATTCGAACGACTACCGGCATAGAGCGTATTGGTATCTGTCAGAAACGGGAGAGCCCCGCATGCCTTCACTTTATCCACAACCTGCCTGACATAGACGGGACTGATAAACCCGTCATTTCCCTGCTCGCCGAAATGGAGTTTCAGTGCGGTTCTGTCGTGCTGTGCAACAATATTTGTAAAGCCGGCACGGTCAAAAAGCCGCTGCACTTTTACCGTTGTGCTCTCCTGATCCGAATATGCCCGCAGGCCAGCAAAATAGACCGGACTTTTCATATATATCCTCCATTAAAAAGAGGATATTTACGGGTAAGTATGTAAAATCTGTTGTTTCCCGGTTACACCAGCAGATCCAGGTTACGGGTTTTTTTCCTGTTTTTACCGTGTTTGATCAAATTTCGGGCTTTCTCATAATACTGTCGGGACAACAACTCCTTTCCAAGTTCCTTTGAAAGGACACCAAGGCTGTTCCAGGCCTCTGCCTGGTTCGGGTTCAACTCTACCACGCGGTTCAGGACCTGGACCGCTGATTCAATGAGGTCCCGTCTCTGGCGCAGGATCCCGATCTTTTTAAGCATCTCCCCACGCGCAAACAAAAACTCTTCGTCATCGGGTGCAAGTTCCACTGCCTTGTCAAAATTCCGGAGTGCTTCCGCATCCTTTCCCAGCTCCCGGTAACAGACACCCCGGTCATGCCAGACATAGGCAAGCGAAGGGTCGATCTCGATTGCCTGGTCAAAAAAGGGAATCGCCTCAGCGTGCTTCCCTTCCCGGAAGGACAGACGCAGTCCCTCCTTATAGCTCACCTTTGCTTTTCCCAGTATTTTGTCAAACATGCCTATCGATAAAGAGGGCGCAGGTTCTGAAGGTACTGCACCCGTTATCACGTTTTCAGGTTTATTTAACAGTTCAGGACCCATCTCTTCAGTAATATCCCGTACTTTTCCCATCACTCCGATGAACATACCCTTGCTGTCGTAGAGTGCCGTTGACTTCATCCATAAAATGGCCTGGCGTCCTTCCTCAGGGATCGCTTTTATCCATGCAGTAATCGTCCCCTTCTCTTTTTCTATAATGGTATAGTTATTTTCCATGATGGTGGCGTCATCCTGGAAGATGAGATCACTGAGCATCGGCGCTCTGTGCCCGAAAAACGGAATCGAATAATCCCAGTCTCCTTTGCCAAGTATATCCCCCTCGGCAACTCCCGTCATCTTTTCCATTCCCTTGTTCCACACCATCACTTTACCTTCACGATCGATAACAAATGCTGCCTGGTGGAAGAAGTTGAGCGCATCAGAAAGTATCTTCTGGGTCGTACCCGGCCCTCTCCCGAGGTTTCTCCTGTCGACGGCCTGCCGGATCATATGCACCATTTCGAGGAGCTGGGACTGGGCATCATCACCTTTCTTTAAGAAAAAGTCTGCCCCGTTATTAAGCGCCTGAATTGCTGCATATTCCCTGCCAACGCCGGTGAAAATAATTACCGGAGTCGTATCCCCCCGTGCCCGGAGCATCTTTAAGAAATCGATGCCGTTTATCTCCGGCAGGTCGTAATCGACGACCATCGCATCGAATGAACTGCTCATCAGAAGTTCCAGTGCTTCCTTGGCAGAAAGGGCTGTCTTCACGTTCATATTGCCGAAACGTTCAAGAAAAAGGCGTATAACCTCAAGCATTGGTTTCTGGTCATCAATAACAAGGACAGACAGCATACAGTAACCTTACGAGAATTATGATGCAAAAAAATAAAAAGATTGGGATTTATTCCCGCTTTTCCAGTTTGTGGTCAAGATAGAAAAGGTGGCCGGGTATATCCCCTATACATACAATTTCAGCAAGAATCTCGCTGGCGTTCTTCTCTTCTTCGACCTGTTCTTTGACAAACCACTGGAGCATCTCAAAGGATGCGTGGTCTTTTTCCCGGACAGCAAGGTCAACAAGGCCGTTAATCATGGCAGTGACCTTCTGCTCATGGGCGTACACTTCCTCAAACACTTTAGCGGCAGAGGACCATTTTGTTTTGGGTGCCTCGATGTCAAGGAGATTAACCCTGCCACTCCTCGCGATAAGATAATCGTAAATCTTTAATGCATGGCTCTGTTCTTCCTTTGCCTGGACCCGCATCCATTTTGCAAATCCTTTCAGGTTTTCAGTCTCAAAATACGCAGACATCGACAGGTACAGGTATGCGGAATATAATTCGCGGTTTACCTGCTTGTTCAGGGCTTGTTCCATAGTCTTGGATATCATATTAGAAACCTCTGATGATTCGAATGATTGGTTTTTTCTTTAATAATGCTTTCGTACCCTTTCCCGGGAGAAGAAAGGTTATTTTTTCTTCCGTGGGCGGATGAACGAGTGGAACAGCCCGGTGATGGTGTTGGGTTTTTTGGGGCGGAAGACCCCTTCGTTCACGTACCGTACGTCCTCAATCGAGAAAAAAGCATGGGGATTTGTTATCTGGATATGTTCAGTAATCCGTGGTATATCAACCCGGTTGACAAGGGAGAGAGTAATCTTGACATTCCCCCGCGAACCGGTAGCATCCAGGGTGGTAATGCCGTAATTTTCTGACCGCATGAAAGAGATGATCTCTTCATTGGATTCTTCTGTAGTGATGATACGCAGGATTACCATGCCGATCGAGAGTTTCTCTTCGATTACAAGCCCGATATAAGTACCCATGGCAAACCCGAAGGCAAATGCAAAGAAGTTGGCAATATTTGATAAGTCCTTCATCACGACTTCCATGGCAAGAAGCCAGATGACAATCTCAAAGAACGCGATGATAGGCGCGAGATACTTGATCCCCTTTGAGATATAGATGACACGGATTGTTTCCATGCTCACGTCGCAGATGCGGGCAAAAAAAATCATGAGCGGGAGAATCACCCAAGCGTAAATTTCAGGACTGATAACTAAAAACGACAAATTATTGCCCCATCCTATGGATTGATCTGGTTTTAACCGACAGATCAAAATGATGATCTGTTTCTATATCAGGATTATCCAGAAAAATCCAAAAATACGAGAGATTCGGAATAGAATCCGGGATCGCGCGGATGGACCAGCCCGGTTGATTTAAATGTATTTCTGAGGATCAGCATCAAATTTCTTTTTGCAGCCCGGGGCACAGAAATAATATTTCTTGCCTTTATAATCGCTGGTAAACTTTGCCGTTTTTTCATCGACGGTCATCTTGCAGATCGGATCAATTGCCATGTTTTTTACCTCAGCTATCTCCCTTTCTTTGCTTCTGGTATATATGTTTTGAGCAGCAGGGAGAGGCTGACAACGGTGACCGAGCTGAGGGCCATTGCAAGGGCCGCAAATTCAGGTCTGAAGGTAAAACCAAAGAATGGATAGAGCACACCTGCCCCGACCGGGATGAGGGCTGTATTGTAGGCAAAAGCCCAGAAGATGTTGCCCTTGATCCTCCCCATCACTTTTTTCGAGAGCTGGATCGCTGCGACCGAGTCAAGGAGATCATCTTTGATCAGGACCACGTCCCCGCTCTCAATCGCCACGTCAGTACCGCTGCCAATGGCAATCCCGACATCCGCCTGGGCAAGAGCGGGTGCGTCATTGATCCCATCGCCGACAAA
>JBGOZZ010000100.1:0-5408 GCA_041480465.1 Methanoregula sp.
AAACGCTTCTCCTACGAGGATATTGGCGGGCTCAAGGATGAACTCCAGCGTCTCCGCGAGACTATTGAGCTGCCGCTTCGTCACCCCGAACTTTTTCAGAAACTGGGGATAGAGCCGCCCAAAGGTGTGCTTCTCTATGGTCCGCCCGGGACAGGAAAGACCCTTATTGCAAAAGCGGTTGCAAGTGAAAGCGGTGCGCACTTCATCTCCATTGCCGGCCCCGAAGTCATATCGAAATATTATGGCGAGAGTGAGCAACGCCTCCGCGAAGTCTTTGAAGAAGCACGGGAAAATGCTCCTTCCATAATCTTTATTGATGAACTCGACTCTATTGCGCCCCGTCGCGAGGAAGTGACAGGAGAAGTGGAACGCCGGGTTGTTGCCCAGCTCCTGACCATGATGGATGGTCTGGAGGAGCGCGGGCAGGTCGTCGTCATCGGAGCGACAAACCGGGTCGATGCTATCGATGCTGCACTTCGCAGGCCGGGAAGGTTTGACCGGGAAATTGAAATCGGTGTCCCGAGTGAGCTTGACCGGATCGAGATCCTCAAGATTCATACGCGGAACATGCCCTTTGCCGAGGACAAGAACCTGACGCTGGCTCTCCAACAGATACGCACTGGAGTTGTACAGCAGAATATCAAGGAGGCCGATGACAAAGCCAAGGACAAGTACTTGACGATTCTCGCTAAGCAGACACACGGGTTTGTCGGTGCCGATCTTGCCGCGCTTGCTCGTGAAGCAGCAATTCGTGCCCTCCGCCGTTACCTGCCGGAACTCTCCGAACATCTTGATACCGACGAGATTCCCGAGGAGGTGCTTGAGAAGCTCAAAGTCTTCCCAAGTGATTTCCGCAGCGCCCAGCGTGATGTTGGACCCAGTGCTATGCGTGAAGTGATGCTCGAGGTTTCGCATGTAAAATGGGATAAAGTAGGTGGTCTGAAAGATGCAAAGACCGAAGTCCGCGAAGCGGTCGAATACCCGCTGACCCACCGCCAGAAATTCGATGATCTCGGTATCGAACCCCCTCGGGGAGTACTTCTCTACGGTCCACCGGGGACGGGAAAGACGCTGATCGCAAAAGCGGTTGCAAGTGAGAGCGGGGCAAACTTCATCCCTGTTCGTGGACCCCAACTGCTTTCCAAGTGGGTTGGCGAGAGCGAACGAGCGGTGCGCGAGATATTCAAGAAGGCGCGGCAGGTTGCCCCATCCATCATTTTTTTCGATGAGATTGATGCACTTGCACCGACGCGGGGCGGTGGCACTGATTCGCACGTACTTGACAACGTGCTAAATCAAATCCTGACTGAGATGGACGGTCTTGTTGAGTTGAAGGACGTTGTCATTATGGGGGCGACAAACCGCCCGGATATTGTTGACCCGGCCCTCCTGAGGGCAGGAAGGTTCGACCGGCTGGTGTATATCGGAGAACCCACGTTTGAAGACCGGAAAAAGATCATTCGTATTCATACTCGATTCATGCCTCTCGAAGGTTCAGCCCTCGAAGAAATCGTTGTGCGCTGTCAGAAATATAATGAAGATGCTCTTGCCGGACTGGTCGAGAAGCTCGGAAAAGACAAAACGGTCACTGCAGATGAGATGATGACAGCGATCACCCCGGCTGCAGAAGACGCTACCGGTATTCCTGCCGGGACCCGGCGCAGGAGACTCATTGAACTGATGCAGGAACAACATCTGACATTGTCCGATCCCTCGCGGGACGCCCTTGCTACAATGCTTGCCGGAATTACGGAAGGATTTGTGGGTTCAGACCTTGAAACCCTTTGCCGCGAAGCCGGAATGTTAGCTTTGCGAGAAACCTCCGCTAGAGATAATGCAATAGAATCTTTGAATAAATATTTTGAAATTGAGCATATCAGTACGGAATCCTTCGTAAAATCGGATTTGGAAAAAATTGTTACTATCATCAATCCACAAAAAAAGGACAGCAATGGATTAAAAAATACTGCCCCACACTATGATTCTGTATTTGAAAATTTCAATGAATATCTAAAAATTACAGGTCATGACACGGCAAAAATGTCCAAAAACGATTTGGAAAAAATTGTAAATTCTTTAATTCAAAAAGAAAAATTTTCTTCAAAAGTCACCGTTAAGCATTTCGAAGAAGCACAAAAGAAAGTGCATCCAACTATGAACGAGAACCTGCGACAGTATTATGGGAAAATCCAGCAACACTTCAAGGGAGGACTTCCCAAACAGGTGCAGCCGCCCGAATATCAGTAAATTTTTCTTATTTTTTGTGTGCATCAAAATTTTTTAAAATATCTTTGGCGCACTCCAAGTTTAATCGAGGCATGTCATTCACAATACGGATCACTTGCCCATTCTTCGTATACTTTCTTTTCCGGTCTGCCACCGTGACGCGACCTGGGGTGAGATGACGTTCTGTCCTCCTCCGTCTCATCATCATCGAGACCGGCTTCTTTTAATTCCGCCGGTTTTTCAGTTGGCCGGGCCTGTTCCTGGTTTTGAGGGTGCCTGTGGGGGGGGTCGTGCTGACGGGGTCTTTCTTTTTGCATATCCTGTATATTCTGGGTTTCGTCCACCATAGTCATCAGGACAGATAATACAGGAGTAGTTACAGAAATAGTTTACTCCGGGAAATCTGTAAGAACGGAAAATGTCACGATAATCACAGTACGAATAGTCCTGAGAAATGCTTACAAACCGACAAACCTGTGAGAACATCTTCTTTTTTGGTAATAGTGTGGCTCATTTTATTTATCCCGCAACCGGCGCAATGAGGAAAAGCAGGCATTCCATCTCCTCCAATAATGAACACCTATGTACCTCAAACATCAAATTTGTTCAACAGATTCTCCGGATGTCCTATGGTATCGGGTATCTTGATGATCAGGGCATCCTCGACATCACGGACCGCAAAACAGACATGATCATCATGTCAGGCTGGAAGATCTACCCGACTGAAGTTGAGAACGTGATTATCCAGCACCCGGCTATTGCTGATGTCGCCGTCTTTGGTGTTCCTGACGAGCGCAAAGGCGAGGTTCCGGTAGCAGCGGTCGTGCTCAAACAGGGTATTTCCCTCACACCATAAGAACTTGAATCCTATTGTCGCGTTCACCTTGCGGGATACAAGATCCCACGTACCCGGAAGATCGTCAGTTCACTTCCCCGGGTACACGGATGGAAGTTGCTGCGAAGGACCCTGCGGAAATCATTCGGAGGGCCATCATAATATTATAAAAAAACATGGATATTTTTCAGCAAACTCCTGTAATCTCACACAAACCTTTTAAAGAGTTAAAAAAATATATCCCTGAAGCATTTTGGCAGACACAAAAAGCCATATCCAGGACATTCCGGATACAGGAAAACCGAAAAAACGTTCTACGGGTATCGTAGGTCTTAATCTTCTGCTTGATGGTGGATTTCCCGAAGGAACCATCATCATGATCTACGGCACTCCGATTGCAGGTGTAGACCTTGCGGCGAAACAGTTCTGGAAGGTAGAGGGTGAAGAGGGTACGTACCTGATGAATGATGGGGACGTCGAGACAGGCATGATCGACGCTTCTGATCTTCACCCCGAAATGTACATGACGCAGATGGCAGGGGGCCGGATTGTAGTTGACTCACTCTCGACTATCATTATCAAGTATGGAATTGAGGAAGCCCTGAAATTTTTACGGCTGTCCCGCGAGGAAATGAAAAAACGTCGTTCAAATATTATGTTCGTCGTTTACACTGGTATCCATGAACCCGTTGAGATGACCAGAGTTATGCGGGCGGCTGACATTGTCATCGAGTTCGGTTCAGAGGTTCACCAGGCCGAGATCGAACGTACGCTTGCAGTCCACAAAATGAAGGACGCAGCCTCACCGCGGCGACTTCTGCCATTCATTATAACGGACAATGGCATCGAAGCATCAACCACGTCCAGGGTCGTATAATACACAAATATTTTATCTTTTTTACAAACCCTGAAAGATTACAATGCCAGCCGTACTTCCTTTGCAGCATCTGCCAGATTTTTTAACTTACGGTAAGCGACGTCATGGGATCGCATCCGCATACCGCAGTCTGGATCGAGCAGCATAATCCTTGGATCGAATATTTCGATCCCCCTCTCGATTCGCTTTCTGATCTCCAAGACACCCTCCACGGTTTCGGACGCGGAGTCAACACAACCGTACCCAATCATCCGCCCGGTCAGGTCGCGGCGGGAGAGCAGATCGAGGTTGGCCGGGTTATTCGCAAACTCGAAATCCAGAACATTCACGTTGAACTTAAGGATTTCATCAATGACATTCCCTAAATTTCCGCAGACATGCAGACAGGTGGGGATATGGAGGGCTGTCGTAATGATTCCCATCGCCTGTTTTCCAATGTCAAGATCGGCGATTCCCGTAGAAAAGATCGGTTCATCGATCTGTAACAGGGTGATCCCGGCTGCTTCAAGTGCTTTTGCTTCAGGAATGAGTGCTGCGGCAAGATCCAGTGCAAGTTCCTCCTTGTTGCGGTACATCGGGGTGTCGATGTGGAGACCATGGGCAAGGGTTGTCGGGCCGGTGATGATTCCTTTCACTTTTGGAGCTTTTGTGAGTGCATATTTTGTATCTCCGACCGTTATAGGTCCGGATGCAGGCTGTATCTTACCGGTGACTTCCTGTCCTTTTACGCCGGGAAGTTTTGAGGCGAATACCCGGATCATATCACCACGGACCTGACCGTCCGATATGATATCGATACCAGCTTTGATCTGGTCGGCGACTGCTGTCTCAACTGCGGAATGGAGAGGGTCAAAGAGATTTCTCAGGCCTCCTCCTTTCACTACGGGGTAACTCCCGACTACCGTAGTCGGCAGCACTTTGTTGATAAAATACTCCTTCACCATAAGATATCCGGATAATTAATCGTACAACCGAATCTACCGCGGCGATAAAAAAGCATGTGGTCAGGGAACCAGCCGGTGCATGTCACGCGGAAACAGTACTGCCTCGCGCACGTTTGACAACCCAACCATCGTCATAACCAGCCGATCGGCTCCCAATCCCCAGCCTGCATGGGGCGGCATACCGAACCGGAACGGGCGAAGGTAGAACTCGAAACTCTCCGGGTTCAGGCCTTTTTTCTGGATCTGCTGTACGAGAAGATCATGCCGGTGGACGCGCTGGGCACCGCTTGCGAGCTCCATTCTCGGGTGCATGAGATCAAAAGCCCTGCAGATGGAGGGATCGTTCTCATATGGCATGGCATAATAGGGACGTATCGCGCTTGGCCAGTCAACGATGAAGTAATGCCCGCCCATCTCTGCCCCAATGGCTCTCTCCGCAGCTGGACTGATATCATCGCCATACTTGATCGGATCTTCGATCCTTTTCTTTGCGATCTCGATCGCTTCACTGTAGGGAAGCCGGGGG
>JBGOZZ010000101.1:0-5399 GCA_041480465.1 Methanoregula sp.
CCGTATAAATATTATACCGGAAGAGGCCCCCTCGAATGCGAGGGTACCGGCATACACATGGAACCGGGAATGATCGGGTTCCGCTGCAATTACGCGACCATTTCCCGTGAGGGTATCATTACCGATCGCCGTGCAGGACGGGTCCCTGACACGACACAATTGAGCACGGCACTTGCAGAGGGAGTGGATCTCTCAAAGTATGGTGTGGAGTTTGCCTTCCGTTCCGGTGCAGGTCACCGTGCGTCACTTGCTCTCAAGGGGGAGGGGCTCGGGCACTGCGTCTCTTCCAATGATCCTAAAAAAGACGGCGTATCCCCGCTTGCCGTGCAACCGTTGAAACAGACTGCCCCCGATGAAAAAACGGCCGCAGTCTGTAACGAGTTTGTCCGCCAGTCGACCGGGATCCTCTTTGATCATCCCCTCAATAAAGAACGGGTAAAAAAAGGGTTGAACCCGGCAAATATCGTCCTGATGCGGGGAGCCGGTGAAATGGGACATTTCGAACCGTTCTTAAAAAAATACGGTATTTCGGGAAGTGTGATCTCGGCTGCGAGCCTGATCGCGGGCATTGGCAGCGCCGTGGGGCTTACCCGCGTACCTGTCCCGGGGATCACCGGATCGCAGGACAGCAATATCCAGGGCAAGATTACCGCTGCGGTAAACGAGTTGAAAAATAAGGATTTTGTCCTGGTCAACATCAAGGGAGCAGACGAGTCCGGGCACGACGGGTTAGCAGAGCAGAAGCGCAATTTTATAACAAAAACCGATGCTGCCCTTGCCCCGCTGCTGGATCTTCCTGACTGCATTATTGTGATCTGTGCCGATCATTCCACGCCGTGCACGATCAAAGATCACAGTGCTGACCCGGTACCGGTTCTGATTCACGGCGACGGGGTCCGTATCGATGACGTCACCGGCTTTGACGAGTACCGCTGTGCCAGAGGGGGGCTCAACCGGATAACCGGCGCAGCCCTCCTGCCCATAGCGCTCGACCTCATCAACAAGGCACATAAATTCGGGGCATGATGAGAACTTCGGGGGAACGATGAAAGAGAGATCCGTAAAAAACTGGCATAAGCACTGCCTGCTCCCTGACGGGACAGAGCTGCAGGAACACAGTATTAAGACAACAAGGAATATCGTTGTCGGTGAGTTCTGCCAGATAGATTTTGGGCTGAGGGGTGCGGATGTCTATGTCGGGGAATCCTCGAAGATCCGGGAGTATATCTGGGCGAGCGGGGACGTGCGGATCGGAAACTGGTGCGAGGTCGGGAACGATATAATCGCCAAAAAGGATGCGTACATCGGTGAAGGTGTGAAGATTGCCGGCAAACTGGTCGTCTCCGGGGCTCTGGACATCGGCGAGAAGGTCGAGATCAAGGAGGGATTCGAAGCAAAAGGTGACGTGGAAATAAGAAACCCGATGCCGGTGTTCATGTTCATTATCATCTACTTGATGACCCTGCTGAGGATCGAGAACGAGAAAGAGCTGGATCGGATCCTTGATGACCTGTTCTCAGAGGAAGAGGAGAGAAGGGAGATCCCGCTCATGATTCCTGCCCGTTCGAAACTGAACCTGAAGTTTTTTTCTGTCCCGTCCACCATGAAAATCGGGAAAGGGTGCCGGCTTCATGGCAATATTCGTGCGGGGTCCATTGATGTCCAGCAGAACTCGGTTGTCTTCGGGAGTCTCCGGGCAAAATACCGTATCACAGTCGTGGACGGTGTCACCATTCACGGGAACGTTGAGAGTGGCAGTACCGTTTATGTAAAGAAAGGGGCGCATATACTGGGGGACGTCATAGCAAAATCCATCGTGCTTCATGAAGATGCAAAGATTGACGGGACGATTGAGGCTCCGCACGGGATGCGGATCGAGCGCGATACATGAGAGCTGCTGAGATCCTCGGGATAGGTACGGTCAGGTTTATCGAACCGGATTTTGCGTCTCTTACTGACGGCAGGTTTAACGCAGTCCTCGCTGACACAAGGACTGATGAAGGTCGCCTCCTGCTTGATGAGCATGAAGAACCGCTGGCGATGGCATTTCATGGACCGGACGGATGGATTGCAGGTTCATTCCTGTGCAGGAATCCCTCGGTTCCGCTTATCGAACTCTTCGAGAGCGTGAACGGAGAGATCTTCCAGGAGGACCGGGCAGTCTGGGCAGGAGCAGTACGCGAGGAGTTCAGCACTGCGCTGGCTGCGAACGTTCCCCCCTCGATTGACGATCTGAATCCCACACGGCATGGAATCCTGAAAAATCTCATTGGAGGCATGTGGGGAACCAGCATGGGTGAAACCTGCATTGACTGCTGTTGCGGGTCGGGTGTCGGTTCGGCAGTACTGCGTGACCTTGGGTTTGCCCCCCTTTCCTATGACAATGATGAGTCCCTCATCTCCCGTGGCATTGCTGAAAAGCGGCTGCTCCTGCATGAGACGATGTGGATCGATGCAACCATCGCATCCAGGTACATTGAACCTGTACCAAAAGGTGTCGTGATCATGGCCGGGGAGTTCAACACCTTCAACCAGGAGATGTGGGAATCGGTCATCAGGGAATTGTGCTCGATTACGCAGGAAACGCTCATTACCGTTGGGACCGAGAAGGAGGCGGAGCTTATTCAGGAGTGGGGATTGGCTACGGACAGATTGGTTGACGTGAAGGAGAATCCTGTCGATCCTATCTATGATCGCTGGGTCTGCCGGGTTCACCCGGAATAGCACCTGACTGGAACGCTTTTTTTACACGCTATTGACTATTAAAAATTAAAAAAGGTGGTGTCTTCGACATCTTGACAGAATACACTGGCCGGACTTCAGAACGAAGACTCACAGTACCGGAACTCTTATTATCCCTTGAACGGTTTTTCTTTTGTATGAATGCAAAAAATATTATGCTTGCCGGATTCAGTGGTGGAGTTGTCCTCCTTGTTTCAATGTTTATTTTCGGGGAGATCGCAAATGCAATAGCTCCCTACGATATTGCCACGCTCGGGGGCATGCGGGCAATGAATGACCCTGTTATGGGATTGTTCTTCCTGTACCCGTTTGTCCTCGCGTTTGTTGCAGCCATACTCTTTGATATCATAAAAGATTCGCTCAGAGGAACGACACTTTTCAGGGGTCTCATGTTCGGGCTTCTGTTCTTCATGCTCCAGACAATCCCGAGTATGTTTGTCATCTTTACGTCAATGACCTACCCCCCGGGATTTCACCTTAGCTCGTTTCTCAATGGAATTATCGGATTTCCTGTAATGGGTATACTTTTCGTAAAAATATGGGAAGTGCGGTAGAGTCAACCGGCCGTGCTTTGAATATATAATTACTATCGTTTTCGATCGATCCCGATAAAGCCCGAGAACGAACCGTTGCTGTCATACATTGGGATCGCGTTACTCTCGATAGTGACCAGGTGGCCATCTTTATGAATCCAAGAGGATTCATGAAGAATAGATTTCTCCTGTCTTTCTGCCGCAGTCTGGAACTTTTTTTGGTTCAGGGGGATCGTATCCGGATGGAGAAATTCAAAGGGGGTATGTCCGATCAGTTCATCTGGTTTATAGCCGAGGATTGTTTCGACCTGTGGGCTCACGTATACAAAGCGTGCCTGTGCATCAGTTTCCCACGCTATATCCCCGATAGCTGTAATGAGATACCGGAATCGATGTTCGCTCTTGATGAGTGCTTCCTCAGTATTCCTGCGATCCGTGATGTCCCGGGCAATAACCGTGATCCTGGTCACTTCTCCGGATTCGCTCATTATGGGATATGCAACCGTGTCATACCATCTGCCGTCGCGTTCATCCTCAAACCGCACCATCTTTTTCTTTTCTAGTACCTTTGAAATCAGAAAGCGTCTTGATTGTGCAATCTCTATTGGCAGGAGATTATCTGTCAGGACTCCAATCAATTTATCGACCCGTCTGCCGAGTCGTGCTGCAGCAGTTTCATTCAGCGCAAGAATTACGCCCTGTGTGTCCATTAATATGACAGAATCTGTCGGTGCTTTGATGAGTGCACGTGCAGTCGCTTCACTCTCCCGCAATGCATTTATTGAACGTTTTTGCTCTGTAATATCTCGTAGAGCTATCTGTATTGCAGGTTCACCATTGATCGATGTTTTGACACCTCTGCATTCAACAAAAACGGCCGTTCCATCGATGCGCAGAATATGCAATTCCATCGGAGGTGTTATTTCTCCATTAAGGTCTTTTTCAATATTTTTCCTGACCCCCATACGGAATTCTGGCTGAATAAAATCGATGACATTTTTACCGATTAATTCCGCAGGGTGTAAAGCACCATAGAGTTTGAGGGCTGCCGGATTTACAAAAATGAATTTTCCCTGTTGTTGAATGACAACAGCATCAGGAGATATTTCTACAAGTGTGCGGTACCGGTCTTCACTCTCCGCGATTTCCTGTTCTGCCTTTTTTCGATCAGTAATGTCCCGTGTGACGGCATAATATTCTGATAATTCCAGTGTCTTTTCATCAAAGATGGCCCTGACTCTGGATTCTAACCATATATAGTGACCGTCTTTATGTTTTGCCCGGCCCCTGAACGTTGCAGAAGAATTCTGTGGTGTAAAATTTTTCCCAATAGATTCCATACTTTGGACATCCTCCGGGTGGATAAAAATCTCCCAACTTTTACCGATGAGCTCTTCCGGCAGGTAGCCAAGGGATGTTGTGTAAGAGGGGGAGACGTATAGGTGGGTGTAATCCGGTTTAAACCTGCCAATCATATCCAGAGAGTTTTCCGCCAGCAACCGGAATTGACGTTCGCTCTCCTCCACTTGCTGCTCAGCCTTCTTCCGTGAAGTAATATCCTCAAGAATGACTGATACTACCTTACGACCATCATCAAAAGCCGTCGGTGCGATCTTGCAAAAAAAGATGGCATATTTTGCATCGATGGCAATCTCTCCAGACCATTCTTTCCCATTCAACCCTCCCCGTATTTTTCCTATGAAGAAGGGAAATGTATCTTCAAAGACGGCGGCAAGAGGTGTGTATACGATATTTTTCCCCAACAGGTCTTTTTCATCAGTCCCGATAAGGTCAAGAAACGGTTCATTGATAAAGATGACCCGCAGGTTGGTATCCAGCTGTAGTACCAGTTCGGATGAAATGGATAGTACTACGGAGAGCGGTACACTTTGCGAGAGCGTATAGATCTTGGCCATCCCGAACCGGTGCATCTCTACCTGCCCCGATACGAGAAGAATATCCAGATATCTTGCAACAGTGTTCCGGTGAATGCTGGCAGCCTTGACGATTTCCGTGATACTCATGCCGTTTGGATTTTTCTTTAAAATATCTTTTATTTGAGAAATGAAGTTATTCTGAACCATTCTGAAAATTCAATTAGCGTGTCCGGATATAATAATTCAA
>JBGOZZ010000102.1:0-5380 GCA_041480465.1 Methanoregula sp.
AAGATACCAGTTTATCTCATGGTATACACCACGTCTATCACAGATATGGAGAGCGGTACTCCACCCCATTTCCTGAGTAACCTTTTCGGTACTGTCACCAGAGGTCTTCTTCTGGCCATTATTTTCCCGCTTGTCCCCGCATTCCTGTTCGGCATCTCTCTTTCATCCAGCCTTGCCCTTGTCTCCAGCACATTTGTTATCGAATATGGTGCAGCCGCTCTGGGTATTGGTCTTGGATTACCCCCGATCTACATCCTCTATGTGCTCGTCTGTGTCGCATCAGGTATAACCCTGACCATGTTTGATGTTTTTGACAGGGTGGGTGAATATTCCCCGCGTGTATCGCGTTTTCTGGAAAAATCAGAAGAACGGGCACACCGTTCAACAATCCTGACAAAATACGGGATATTTGGCCTGATACCCTGTGTACTCACCCTCGGATTTTATGTCTGCCCGGCAATATCAAAGGTGATGGGGTGGCGCCGGGATCTCTCGATTCTCCTGATCATGGGGGGTTATATATCGATCTCCATCGTAACGCTGCTTACGACGATGGGGATTTTCAGGCTCGTCTTTTGATGTGTGGTAGTGTGTCGATGAAGCATTCTTCTCAAATCCGAAAAGGTACACTCCTCCCTGAGCTGCTTGCACCCGCGGGCTCACCGGAAGCGTTCCGGGCCGCGATTGCGGCCGGGGCGGACGCAGTGTATCTGAGTGGGAAGCGGTTTGGCGCCCGGAAATTTGCCCCGAATTTTACCGATGTGGAGATTGAAGAGACGATCGATTATGCTCATCGCAGGGATGTCAGAGTCTATATTACCCTTAATACCCTCATCCATGACCGGGAACTGGAAGGCATTGCCGAATATCTCATCTGGCTCTATTCGGTCGGTGTGGACGCCGTCCTGGTACAGGATATTGGTATTGCCTCCCTTGCCCGTAAAATTGTGCCTTTATTGCCTCTTCATGCCTCAACCCAGATGACCCTGCATAACACGGATGGTGTCAGATGGGCGGCGGACCAGGGCTTTTCCCGGGTTGTTCTTGCCCGCGAGCTGTCGCTTGAAGAGGTAAGCCGCATAGCACGGGAAACCGAAGAATACGGCATCGGTCTTGAAGTATTCGCACATGGTGCACTCTGCTATTCCTACTCAGGCCAGTGTCTCCTCTCCTCAGTGATCGGGGGGAGAAGCGGGAACCGTGGCATGTGTGCGCAACCCTGCCGAAAACCCTATTCGCTGATGACTGGCGATCAGGATGAATACGGCAGGCCGACCAAGCTCCATGAAGTTCCTGTACCCGGGCACTTTCTGCTCTCGCCAAAAGATCTCTGTACCTATCCAGGCCTGTATGAACTTGTCAACTCCCCTGTAGTCTCACTGAAGATCGAAGGACGGATGAAATCAGCAGAATACGTCTCGATTGTAGTATCCACCTACCGGAAGGCGCTCGATGCGATTGCTGAAGGAAGAGCAGACGCATCTATGACGGCACAACAGGATCTCCTCCTTGCATTCAACCGCGGATTTACTTCCGGGTATCTTTTTAGAAAACGCCACACTGCACTCATGGGAAGGGATTCAGGGGATAACAGGGGTATCTGTATAGGAGTTGTGACACGGTATGATGAGCGATCAAAAACCGTAACGGTCAAATCCAGCGGAGGAAGTATTCCCTCTCCGGGAGACGGACTCCTCGTTATCCATCCCAAAACCGGTCACGAGTCTGGTTTTTCCCTTAATACAGTTCCCCTGCAAACCGAGGGAGGAATTGTACTGAGAGTGCCTCACCCGGCAGAACCCGGTGCGAGGGTATACATCACCTCTTCAACCGCCCTCGCTCATCGTGCACGGGAGATTGTGACTCATCCCCCTCCCTCCCTCCGGCACCCTGTCCCTGTCGATCTTTCTGCAACGGTAGACACGGACGGCAGACTGGCGCTTGATGGCCTCATATATTCGAAAAAAGGAAGAGAGATCCCGGTCCCGTATAAATCTGATTTTTGCCTTGTACCTGCGCGAACGCAACCCACAACAAGGGACCAGCTCCGTCAGCAGCTTACAAAAACCGGTAGTTCGCCGTTCTCAATACGAAATTTTACCGTTAGCTATAACGGGAATATGTTTGCTCCTCTCGCAGGGCTGAACCGTGCCCGGAGGGAGTTTCTTGCCCTGGCTGAAGAGATGCTGGCGGCTGCATCCCGCCCTTCATACACAAGTGTTGAACTGGCACATCAGAAATGGGATGAACTGAAAACAGCATTTCATCTTCAGATTTCCGGCACGGGCGGCAGCCAGTCATCATCTATTGTTCTTTCAGTCTACGCGGATTCACATGAAAGTGTCCTGGGGGCTGTTGAGGGCGGATGTGATGTCATCTGTTTTGAACCGGTGTTTACTGATCCCCGTGCTCTCTGCTGCACTTATGCACATCCACAGTCCCTGGAAACACAGATACGTGATGCATTTGGAGTTTGCCGGGATGCTGGTGTTCATTTCGTCTGCAAATTACCAAAAATTACGAAAGATACCTATCTTGATGCATTTCTTCAGGTTGTACCCTGCCTCGTAAGACTGGGTATGAACGAATACATGGTCGAAAATTGCGGGGCGGCATATGCACTCAGGCGCACTGAGTTGAATCCTGCCCTTTGCGGTTCAACCGGGCTCAATATCTTCAATGAGCAGTCAGTACAGGCACTCTCACCCACGTTTGGACTGCTTACGCTCTCCCCGGAACTTTCGCGTGATGAGATCCGGATCCTGATCCGGGCTGCCCGATCCCGGGGGCTTACGACCCGCTTCGCCCTTATCGTGCAGGGAAATATCGAAGCAATGATCTCAGAAGACTGCATTCTCCAGCCATGGTTACACTGCAATGGCAAAGAGTCTGGTCCAGTTAATACCTCGTTCACAGGAATTATGGATACCACAGGACATATCTTCCCGGTACGGTCCGATGGTGAATGCCGCTCGCATATTTACAATGCCGCAGAGATGTGCCTGATCGATCACCTCCCGTCCCTCCTGGAGAGCGGCATCAATGAAGTGGTGATCGATGCCCGGGGCAGGACCGGGACCTACGCCAGGGATATGACCCGGTTGTACCGCCAGGCCATAAAGCTGGCAAAAACCGGAGTGCGACACAACGATCAGCAGTTTGAACACCTGAAAGATGCTGTAAAACGCCGTTCCCTTGGAGGCATCACGAGCGGTCACTTCATCCGCGGGCTGAAGGAATCATAAGTACTGTTCCCTTGTGCATCATGTACAAATATTCATCATAATTGAATTGAAATGGTGTAACTAATCCCGGGCAGGGAGAAAGAATGAGGAGTTTTATGCCTTCACCATTCATTCTGGTAAACTTAAAGACATTCAGAGAAGGAATGGGCAACCGTGCCCATATGATCGCCAATGCTGCGCAGCTCGTAGCGTATGAAAGCGGGGTAACAATCGGGATCGCCCCTTCCACGATCGATCTCCACCCCATCTGTCATCACTTCGCCATTCCCGTCTATGCACAGCATGTGGACGGCTGTGAGCCCGGCGCTCATACGGGGCACATCACCGTTGATGCAATCAGGATGGCAGGAGCTGCAGGCTCGCTGATCAATCATTCAGAGAGGCGCCTGGCACTTGCCGACATTGAAGCATCGATCAGGGCTTTGCAGGCGCAAAAACTCATTGCTGTTGTCTGCTCGAATAATGAGATCACCAGTGCCGGTGCTGCAGCACTTGCACCGGAGTATGTTGCGATTGAACCGCCGGAACTGATAGGGAGCGGCGTATCGGTATCAAAAGCCAACCCTGAGATCATCAGGCGATCAGTCGCGGCTGTACATGCAGTGAATGCAAAGGTTAAGGTGCTGACCGGTGCCGGTATCCAGTCCGGTGACTGCGTCAGGATCGCAGTCGATCTCGGTACTGATGGCGTGCTGCTCGCATCCAGTGTAGTAAAGGCAAAGGAGCCGGCAACCGTGCTCCGCGATCTTGTATCGAAACTCTAAAAACGGTTCCGGTAAAACTCACTGAAATTGAACGTTACGGTATAACTAATATAGTATTTGGATAAGAGAGGTTAAATCCCGGTTTATGATGAACGCCGCCGCCCCCGACGGGGCGCCCCCGCGGCGGATCAGTGAGAGAGTAACTCTAAAATAAACCTCCCTGCCCCGCCGTGCCTCGGAGAGGCCCTGAGGCGGGTGAGTCTCATAAATACTTTAGATATGATAGGAATGCACCAATTCACTGGTGAACGATCGTTTGGTTTTTGGCACGTGATTCTCCAGTTGGGATAATCCTTATAGGCATGACGGGAATTCGCACGTATTCATAGCTTCACGACAGCCGGAAAAGAATCATCTTTTTTATATTCCGGCAGATTCCCATCCGCCTAGACAATTAATGAGATAAGATCGTGTTTTGTAATTACACCACGTACCATCCTGCCTTCGACCACAAGGACAGCATGATTCTGTTGCAGGATATTGATTACTGTCTCGACATCCATATCCGGAGGAACCGTGGGAAAGCCTGGCTCCATAAAGTCGCGGACAAAAAAGAGGTGGGTCTTATGCAGTCGCTGCTGCTCGATGGCCTTGACAATAACCGTTTCCGAGATACATCCAACCGGCACCCCTCGTTCAATTACCGGCAATTGCGAGATATTATTCTTTTCAAATATCTCGACCGCACGCGTAATTGCATCCTGGGGCTGGACTGATAGAACGGGGGTATGCATAATCTGCGTTGCCCGTATTTTTTTTGGTTCTGCGCTATTCAGCACAACAATGATTTTAGATAATGTACTGATCCGGGGATCTACATTTCCCGCCTCAATCCGTGCAACCATTGACTGGCTGATACCGGCGCGCTTTGCGAGTTCTGTCTGTTTCATGCCAAGTGCTTCCCGGCGTGCCCGGAGTTCTTCAGGGGTAGGGATATGCATGGTGATTACTGATGGTGATATAGATGATATCAACTTTATGCTTTTTTGTGGCGTGAATAACTGTTTAATTCATCCGGTCTGCATGTAAAGCGGAGGTGCCGGATATGAATTGCAATCATTTTTTTGTTCCCTGCAAAAAACTTTAAAGATCGATGCCAATAGCTATCAACGATAATCCAATGTGATGTTGGATTAGTGTTGAACATGAACGAGTGCCTTGACAGCGATGATGATGACGAAGAGGACCATAGGTGGTTCTCTTCCTGTTTTTTTACGATGCACCTCCTGTTGTTGGCAGATGCGGGGCAAATGGTACATTCCCATCATGCATCCTGTTCCGATCTGATACTATCAGTGCATGACAGACAGCAGCATTTTTTTTTGACGATTCCAGGGTACGGGAAGTATAACGGGCTGATGTGCTGATGAA
>JBGOZZ010000103.1:0-5318 GCA_041480465.1 Methanoregula sp.
TACCAGTCCTGAAGGAACCCAGGCTGAGCAGCCATCCTTACCTGACAAACGGTATGCCTCAGCAACCGTGCGGATAATTTCCGGTGTGATGCAGGGGATATCAGATGCGCAGATAAAAAGCGGGAGCTGCTCGTCCATGATTCTTACTGCGCTGATCATATCTTCTACATACCCGCCGCCATCCGCTTTACAGAATGCAACAGCATGTGCACGGCACCAGTTTATGGTCATGGGAGTTTGGGTGGAGGCAGCCACGACCGGCTCAAAGCCGGCCGATAAAAAAGCATCGATGACGTACGAAATCATCGGCCTGCCACCGATCAGAATAAGTGGTTTTTCCCCAAGGTTCAGCCGGCTGCCCGAACCCCCGGCCATGATCAGCGCGTGCATGCAGAAAGCGCCTCCAGGAAAACCCGGTTTTCGTCGCGTGTCCGCACGGCAATACGGATACAGGTGGGTAAACCGAAGGATGTGCAGTTGCGGACGAGTATATCCTGTTGAGCAAGACAGCTGCATAACGAAGCGACATCCCGACCGCATCTGACCAGAATAAAATTGGCAGATGACGGACAGCAACGCAGGCCAAGGGAACAAATCCCCGCAGCGAGGAAGTCGCGTTCAATTGCTATCATAGCACGCGATCGGGCGAGTTCATCCCGGTGCTGAAATGCCTGTATCGCGTAGGCTTCGGCAAAGGCATTTACGCTCCACGGCGGTCGGGTGATCTCAATTTTTTCAATCAGAACAGGATCCCCGAAACCGTACCCGAAGCGTATACCAGGTACAGAAAAACTTTTGGTAAGCGAATGAAGCACAAAGAGTGCCGGGTCGCATACATCCGCCAGACTCTGCGCAGGATCGGATAATTCTATAAAAGCCTCATCGCAGAAAAGCAGTGCTCCGCGTGATTTGGCGTCCTCAAGGTGACAGATCATTTCAGCTTTTTTCCTGAGGGTGCCGGTCGGGTTGTTGGGATTGCAGATAAATAAAACATCGGATTCCCGGGAACTTCCTGCTTTGTATGCCCCGGCCAGACGGGAGGATAATGCATATTCACCGAATGTGTGAGATTCGGTAAAAAATTTCTTATCACCTCTCAGCATAATCGAGCAGAAGACCCTGATAAGCTCTATCGATCCATTACCGACACAGATCTCTTCAGGAGTGCGGTGGAACGTGCGGGAGATCTGCTCTTTGAGTTCATAGTAGTCATTATCAGGATAGTGGCCAAGATATGACGGATTATTGTGCCAGGCAACAACGGGTGGGAAGGGATTGACACTCGCGCTGAAATCCAGCACATTTTTTTTGGTTTTTTCGCGCTGACGCTTTCCGGTACCACCATGAACCTCTCGTTTTGGAAAGTCAATCACGACAAAAACCTCACTTTTTCTCAAATACTTGGATTGGCTGTCTTAAATGTGTTTTGAGAGAGGGGTCACAAGCAAAGAAGAAGGTTTTTATACATTAATGTTTTATTCTGATGCATCTGGTTAAGTCAGACACAAAGGTTCTCTTTGTCTGACGTATGAATGACAATTGTCAGACATATGTCAGAAAAACATGAGATACAACGATGATGCAGAGAATCACGCTCCGGTTGCCCGAACAGCAAATCAATCTGCTCCAGCAGATGGTGGACTTAGGGGAATACCCGAATGTTTCAGAAGCTGTGCGGGCTGCGGTCCGTGAACTCGTGGAAAAGCGTGCAAGTCGTGTCCTGAAAGATAGCGACCAGGTTTCATTCAAGGTTTGAGAGGGTATATATGCAGAGTATCATTAATGATGCGTTAAAAAACGCCGAACTTGAAAAAGAGCTGAATAAGCCAAATTCAGCCAATGCATTGGAAGACGACTTTGTCGGCCAGCCAAGAATCGTTATTGTCGGTTGCGGTGGCGCAGGGAACAATACGGTAAACCGTATCCACCACATGGGCGTTTCCGGGGCAGAAACTATCGCGATCAATACCGACAAGCAGCACCTGGACATGATCCAGGCGGACAAACGTATCCTCATTGGCAAGTCCCTTACCAAAGGACTCGGTGCCGGTGGATATCCTGACGTCGGCAAACGTGCGGCTGAAATGGCGCGCCCGACACTGGAAGCGGTCCTTGAATCTGCCGATCTGGTCTTTATCACAGCAGGTATGGGAGGAGGTACCGGTACCGGCTCTGCACCGGTTGTTGCATCCATTGCAAAGGAACAGGGTGCAATTGTTGTCGGGATGGTCAGCTACCCGTTCCAGGTTGAAAAAGCCCGCCTGATCCGAGCTGAAGAAGGTCTTGAGGCACTCGCAGCAGCGTCAGACTCGGTTATTGTCCTCGATAACAACCGGCTGAAGAACTTCGTCCCGAACCTTCCGCTGGGCCAGGCATTTTCCGTAATGGATCAACTCATTGGTGAAACCGTTAAAGGAATTTCCGAAACGATCACTGAACCATCTCTCATCAACATCGACTATGCTGATGTGAGGGCGATCATGTCCAAGGGTGGAGTAGCAGTCATGCTGGTCGGCGAGAGCAAACAGCAGAACAAGGCTGAAAGCGTGGTTCGCGAATGCCTGAGCAACCCGATGCTGGATATAGACTATCGCGGTGCAACCGGCAGCCTTATCCACATTACCGGTGGAACTGATCTTACGCTGCAGGATGCCGAAGAGGTTGCAACCTCGCTCACGTATGAACTTGATCCCCATGCAGATGTAATCTGGGGTGCACGGGTCCGTGGAGACATGGAAGGCAAGATCCGCGTGCTTGCCATTATGACAGGTGTCAAGAGCGCACAGATTCTCGGAACACGCCAGTCGTACAAGACCATGATTGCGGACATTGAGAACAAGCGTTCGAACCCCAAGGCAGTTGAGATGCCCCAGAGCAGGAGAAGCGGCAGCAGGGACCAGCCGAGTGGCGGCGGCGTCCTTGAATGGGTCGGTTAAACACACCAGAAAACAGTGATTCTGAAACGTTCCAAACAGTCTCCCCCTCATCAGGGGAATTACTGGTCGATCCGGACCAGGGCCGGCATAGGCAGGCTGAAACCGGATCAGCTGAAGGAGTTACGGGTACTCCTTATGATAAACCCCTTTTTGATGGTTTTAACAACAGAATCCATCACTGCTTTTTCATTAAACCCGTTTTGGTGGGCATTCCCTCCGGAATCACGGCGAAACGCTTAATAATTCTACGCTCCTTTAAAATATAGTACATTAGACCAATCCTTCACTGGGAGGATGGGGGAGCGATACCATGCGATCTGGTGCGCTCCGGTATCGGGAGTTGAACATCATGAACAGAGTGTTGAACAAAGGCCTCGGTGTGGGGTCTTATCTGAATTCTGCGCTGCTATCCTTTTCTGATGTTTTCCGCCCTGCATCCTGTATGCAGAGTTGTCATGCGAGAGAATCAAAAGAGTCATTCTATTGCGCTTTTGACCAGGTTCTCCTCCCCGTACTACCTCTGCCTCCCGTGCAAGGAATCGAAGAGGAGTGGTAACGCATGTTGAATGACCTGATGGAAAAAAGAAAGAAAATTCTCGCTGAGTCTGAAGAACACAAAAACCGCCGCAATGAACTCAATGCCGCTGCCAGCAAGTTCGCCCGGGAACGCAATACTCTCAATAACCAGACACGCGAATTTGTGGAAGAAGCACAAAAGAACAAAGATCTCCGGGATAAATCCAATCAGGATGTTCTTGATTTAAAATCGCAGCGCAACGATTTTAATGACAAGGCAAATGTCCTTTTTGAAGAGATTGAAGCGTTTAAAAAAGAACATGGCACGCTGAAGAACCGCGGGATCAAGGAACTCCAGAAACAGATTGAGTATATGGAGTACCGGCAGCAGACCGAAGTCTTCACCACCGACAAAGAGCGGGAACTGATCGAAAAGATCAAACAGATGATGGCCCAGGTGCGGGAGCAGGAAGCGGAGCTCGAACAGAACAAGGAAATGCGCACGAAGGTTACAGAAGCCCGCGATTTTCGGAAACTCGCATCTGATCTTCATGCAAAAGTAACCGAGTTTGCTGAGCTTGCCCAGAAACACCACGATCTCATGGTCGAGTTCTACCGGAAGGCAGATAAGTCACGGGAAGCGGCAGACGCTTCACACAAAAGTTTTGTCGAGGCCCAGGAATCGGCAGACGCAGAACACAAGTTCTTTATTGCCTGCCAGAAGGAACTTCGCGATTACGATAAGGTGATCTCCGGCCTGCGCAAGAAGACTAAGAAGGTCAAGGTGACAAAAGAGCAAAAAGCGGTACGAAAAGAAGCTGAAAGTCTCTTCAAGAACTTCCGTGCGGGAGAAAAACTCACCACTGATGACATACTGCTCCTCCAGCGATCAAAACTTATCTGATTCAATTTTCTATACAATTTTTTTCCGTCAGGAATTATTTAATAGATTTACCGCGATTTTATACTAGTAATGACCATGGGTCGTACATTAGTACTGAGTGTTGACCGGGACGACGATATCGGATGGAAGGCGAATATAGAAAGCCCCGCTATAGGCCGGGCTGCCTGCCTCACTGCTGCAACCACGTTAGCACTCGCTGACCCTGAAGATTCAGATATCAACGCCATATTTTCAGCAATCAGGATCTACGATGAACTCACGGAAAAAGGGGAAGAGACTGCAATAGCTGTGGTAGCCGGAAACCATCTTCACATGATAGAGGGGGATCGCAGGATAGCAACATCGCTGGAACAGGTAATAAAAGAGACGAACGCAACCAGTTGCATCCTGGTGACTGACGGTGCGGAAGATGAGTATGTTATTCCGATCATCCAGTCTAAAATTCCGGTTTCAAGTATCCGCAGGGTCATTGTAAACCAGATGCCCAATCTTGAAGGTACCTATTATATCCTGAAAAAATTCCTTGACGATCCGAAGATCTCCCGCATGGTTTTTATCCCTCTGGGACTAGCGATGATTCTCTACGCGACGGCGTACCTGCTCGATTACCCGGGTGTTGCGACAATTATCGTAGTAGGTGTAATCGGAGGCTACCTGCTCTATAAGGGATTCGGATTCGATGAGATCGTTCACAGCATCATGGATGCGCTCCGCATATCGCTCTCACGGGGACGATTTTCCTTTGTCACCTATACAACAACTATCCTGCTCATCATCATCGGCTTTACCGTAGGTTTTATTAATGTCCTGAAATTCTACTCCACAGATAGTAGCCTGGGACTTGTTCTGTACCTGATGACATTTATTTATGGCTCTATCGTATGGCTTATTGTTGCAGGACTGGTCACTTCCGTCGGGGTAATCATCGATGTGTATGCAAATGAACGGGAGGGGCTCGGAAA
>JBGOZZ010000104.1:0-5297 GCA_041480465.1 Methanoregula sp.
AAACTCCATGCACCGGCATGCCGCAGAGATGCCCGGAAGCGGGTAACACTCTCGTAAATAGTACAATATTCATAGGAAAGCACTATTTAATCGGTGGACGCTCATGAGGGGGAGCTTGGAGCACATGAGCCTGCACGCTGCCACTGTGATACTACGACCGCAGCATGGCAATCTTTGAACCAACGGGCACGCCCAACTCATCTGCAACAGGTTCACATTTCGCTGCCAGCAGATATGCCACTGGAGGCAGATTGTCCATGTCTGACAGGGACTCAAAATTTGCCATCCCTTTTGCGATAATGATCGTGCACCTGGAAATTGCCTGCCGGAGATCGTCAGGAATAATTTCCCTGCATATCCCAATCTCGGCACCCCCACCTGTGGTTGTAAGCTGGTCTGCAATGGTGTCAAGCCCCAGATCCCGTGCATCCTTCAATGTTGCGTCATTGAGTATGGGGGATTCTTTGACAGCGAGGGTTACATGAGATCCCAGTCCTTTAAGATATTCGATCAGGAGGCGATCAAGCACAATTTCGCCGCAGTTATCACTCAGATATACAACGCGGGAGCAAAGTGAGGCGATTTTATCGGTGTGATCGACAGTAAGCCCTCGTGCAAATTCCCTCAGGAAAAAAACGGAAAAATTTTCTTCAACGGTATGTCCCTTCACCCCGTAATCGAAGGTGTTGGCTATCACCGACGCGAGGACATAATCGCGAAATGTCAGGAGGTTGTCTCGTACTTCTTTGCAGACTTCAGTTGCCTGCCGGTTACCCTGACGCTTGAGTTCTGCGAATGGATCAGGATTTTCCAGCAATTCATACGCCCGGCGATGAATGCGGCTTGCGATCTGAGGATGGGAAAGCGGTGCAGAACGAATCTCATTCATTACACTCCTGCACCCGGTCATGGTTGCCTCTGTTAGTGAAGGACTGGCATGACAGAGTGCACATTCAAGTTTCACGCGGGAAAGTAAACAATCAATACACGCTTCAGTAATCTTCATACAAACAACCAAAAAAATAACATCAGAAATGGGGCCACTGAGATTTGAACTCAGGTCAGAAGACCCCCAGTCTCCTAGGATGGCCAGGCTACCCTATGGCCCCGCTCTCTTACTATTGGATCATTTCATTTATTTATCTTGTTATAGCAAAAGAGAATAATTTGTGCCGGGGAATTTCATGATATAATTCTTCATGTGCATGACAGATTTAAGTCGTTCAGGAAATTTTTCCTTACGGCATTCTTAATCCCGATTTTCCCTTACCTGTACCTCATAAATCGACGCAAAAAAGAGATACGTATATATGTTTCAATCAGGTAATTATGAATTACAAGGGTAGTGCAGCAGGTGCCTGACATGTTAAAAGAGAAAATTTCTGAATTCATTGATATGATTCGATCGATAGAAGGGGTTGCAGCATGTGCTCTTGTTTCCCGGGACGGCATAGTTGCGGGAAAATATTTTGACCGCGATCTCAACGAGAGGTTGGGGGCCTCCTGGCAACTATACTGTCGTCCGCTGAGTCGATTGGAGGCATAATCAGGATGAAATTTCTGGAATCGATCGCAATCCGTGCGCAGGACACATTGGTTATGGTGGTAGGTGCAGGGGAAAATTTTCTTGTTGCAGCAATCATCAATAACAGGACGGATCCGGTAAACGTTCAGAGCCAGATACTCGCGGTTGCAAAGACGATCGGGGAGTCGATGTGATGTATACTATTCTAGTTGTCGATGACAGTCCATTCATCGTTGATGTATTTGTTACCATGCTGGAGCGGGGAGGTTACCGGACTGTTGCTGCCTATGGCGGAGAGGAATGTCTTGAGATCTTAAAGACGGTGACTCCCGATCTGATCCTGCTGGATATTATGATGGAGCCGGTTGACGGTTGGGAAACCCTTGAAAGGATTAAGGAAAATCCCAAAACAAAGGAGATTCCGGTTCTCATGCTCACTGCAAAACAGCTTACTCCGTCAGAAGCACAGGAATACGGGATTTACATTGAAGATTACGTATTGAAACCAATTACTCACCGGGAACTGTACGATGCAATCGAGCATGTCCTCAAAAGGCAGCAGTCAATTAAATCTGATATTGATCTGGCAAAACAGTCAGGATTTGATGCAGAGATCATCGCGGAATATGCCCGCCTCAGTAAAAGCATTGATGTGAACAAGCGGCTCATGAAGATTCTCGAAACTACCTACAATTTCGATGACGCAAAAGTAAGGGTCAGTGAAGAGATCTCAAACGCGATCAAGGGCATGGAGATGAATATAAAATTTCAGGAAGAGCGGCTTCGCCAGATAAAAGGGAACCTGTCGGGAACCACTACGTCCTGAGGCACTCTCCTTTTCTGTGAAAATTTTTTTCTGTTCTCTGAAGCCCTGATTCGACAAAAATAGAGCATCTGCAAAATATACGAATTTGTTTATGAACCCTGAAGGATATTGTCGATATACCTGACTTAGCAGAGAGAAAATCTTTATATAGTTTTTTGGCATTGTTATAATGCTGTACATCTTAGTCAGTATTGGGGTGGGTTCGTAGCTCAGTTCGGTAGAGCGCCTGGCTTTTAACCAGGTGGTCGGGGGTTCAAATCCCTCCGGGCCCGTTGCCACGAGAAATCGTGGATTTTTTGCGGTGATGCATCTGAAAGGAAATCTATTCATCTGTGAGGGGGTTTTTCATTGAGCACCAAACTGAATGTATTGAAGCACGTGATGGTGCCAGACCATAAAATTATGAGTGAGGAGGAGGTATCTGCGCTCCTCTCCCACTACAACATAACTACGGAACAATTACCTAAAATTTTCCATGACGATCCAGCGGTCAAGACGATTGGCGCAAATGTGGATGAAGTTATACGAATTGTCCGGATGAGTCATACGGCCGGCAGGGCCGAGGCATATCGTCTCGTAATCAAGAGACCGAAGAAATAATTTTTGGGGTGGTCAGTCTGATCGACAGAAGTATTTTATCGAAGGCATATTTTTCACGGGAGCATGTTGCGCGCCACCAACTTGATTCCTTCAATTATTTCTTAAAACACAATCTTCAGAAAGTGGTAAATGAGCAGAAGGTTATCGAAACGGATATCGAGAACCGGGGAAAGAACAACGAGCCGGTATGGGTGGAACTGGGTTCAATTACCGTTAAACGACCGCTCGTGAGGGAAGCAGATGGATCGCAGGGAGAACTGTATCCCTGCGAGGCGCGATTGCGCAACCTTACCTATGCCGCGCCGATCCAGTTAGGTCTCACCCTTGTGCATGGCGAAGAACGCCAGGAACCGATAATCACTACCATCGGGCAGTTACCCATCATGGTGGGTTCTCTTGCGTGTAACCTGTATGGCATGGACGATGCGCAGCGGGTCTCCCACGGGGAGGACGCATTTGATCCGGGTGGATATTTCATTGTCAACGGTACCGAACGCGTACTTATGACACTTGAGGATCTTGCGTCCAACAAGATCATGACAGAGTTCACCGAGCGTTATAATGAGCGTATCTACGTCGCAAAAGTATTTTCACAGTTCCGGGGGTACCGCGCTCTGGTAGTTGTGGAGCGCAATAAAAAGAACCTGCTTGAAGTTTCTTTCCCGTCAGTTGCCGGGCATCTCAAGTTTGTTGACCTGATGCGTGCACTCGGTATGACCAACGATCAGGAGGTCGTGAATGCGGTTTCTCCGGATGAGGACATTCTCACGTTCATGATGCAGAACCTGGAAGAGAGTGAATGTGATTCAGTTGAGGGTGGTATCATGTACGTGGGCAAGAAGCTTGCCCCCAACCAGACGAAGGATTACCAGCGGAAGCGTGCTGAATTCGTTCTGGACAATTACCTCCTGCCGCACCTCAACTACTCAATGCCTGCAAACTTAAAGGAAGGCGATGAGGGATACCAGGAAGCTGTACTGTCAGTCAGGCTCGCGAAGGGTCACTTCCTGGGTCGCATGGCAGAAGCTTGTTTCGATCTCGTATTGAACAAACGCAGGATTGATGACAAGGACCATTACTCCAATAAGCGGCTCAAACTTGCCGGGGATCTCATGGAGGATCTCTTCCGGATTTCGTTGAACCGGCTCACTCGGGATATCAAGTACCAGCTTGAACGTGCGAGCATGCGTCACCGGGATCTGTCGATTGCAACCGCAGTGCGTGCAGATGTGCTTACCGAGCGTCTTTTACATCCTCTCGCAACCGGTAACTGGGTTGGCGGCAGAACCGGTGTATCCCAGCTGCTCGATCGTGTAGACCATATGGCGGTACTCTCTCACCTCCGTCGCGTCATCTCCCCGCTTTCACGTTCACAGCCTCACTTCGAGGCTCGTGATCTCCACCCGACCCAGTGGGGACGGATCTGTCCGAGCGAGACACCTGAAGGTCCGAATTGTGGTCTGGTCAAGAACTTTGCCCAGATGGTCGAGATCTCCAAAGGTGTTGATGATGAAGCCGAAGTAATGCGGCTCCTGTACAATCTTGGCGTTGAGCAGATCCGGGGTGAAGCCCGATGAAGAAGTCCCGCGTGTTTGTTGATGGCGCACTCATCGGACTTGACGACGATGCAAAAGCCCTTGTGGCCAGCATACGGTCTATGCGCCGGCAGGGGGGCATCTCATCGCAGGTGAACGTATCACACAAGGAATATAACGGGGATGTCGTGATTCTTACTGACCGCGGCCGTGCCCGTCGCCCCCTTATTGTCCTGAAAAACGGCGCGCCGCTCATCACCAGTGAGGATCTTGCAAAACTGGCAAAGAGAGAAGTCGATATCAACTCATTTGTCCAACGGGGGCTGATTGAGTTTATTGACGCTGAAGAGGAAGAAGATCTCTTCATCGCAATGAACCCGGAGGACATAACGCCCGATCATACACACCTTGAGATCGACCCCTCCTTAATTCTGGGAATAGGTGCTGCGCACGTCCCGTTCCCGGAACATAATGCAAGCCCGCGTGTAACGATGGGTGCAGGGATGGTCAAGCAGGCACTGGGGTTTGGTGCAGCCAATATGAAACTGCGCCCGGATACCCGGGGTCACCTGCTCCATTACGTGCAAAAACCCCTTACCCATACCCAGACCTCCGAATTGATTGGTTCTGATGATCGTCCTGCCGGGCAGAATTTTGTTGTCGCTATTCTTTCCTACGAGGGATACAATATCGAAGATGCGCTCATCTTCAACAAGGCTTCGATAGAACGGGGTCTTGGGCGCTCCCATTTCTTCCGGACGTACGAAGGTGAAGAGCGACGTTATCCGGGTGGGCAAATCGACCGGATTGA
>JBGOZZ010000105.1:0-5285 GCA_041480465.1 Methanoregula sp.
AATTCCCCGGGATATGAAACTGCCACTTCTCTTGACCAGCTCCGGCAGTGGCCTCTGAATACCGTCATAAATCGAGGAGAGGAGCCCCGGGCCGAGCTCAACGGAAAGGGGCGTATCGGTATTCACAACTTTCTCGCCAACTTTCAGGCCGGATGTGTCCTCATATACCTGGACAACCGCCAGATCCCCGTCAAGGCGTATGATCTCCCCGTTCAGCTCCTCGGTACCTACCTTCACCACGTCATACATCTTCGAGCCCCTCATCTGGTCCGAAAGAACCACAGGCCCCGAAATTCTCGAAATAACTCCCGCAATCATGACCCCTACCTCCTAATCACTATATTATACCCGATTGCCCTCTGCAACAGCCGTTCGATGTAACTTGTTCTCTCGAGACCCTTGATCCTGGCGGGAATCGGAATAATGATCGGCCGGTATGTCTTTTCGATTTTTTCCAGCAGTTTTTCGTCCAGTGCTGCCATGAAATCTTCACTGACCGCAACGATTCCCGTATCGTCCTTATACATCAGGGGGGGTATGATCTTCTTTGCCTCATCCAGATTGGATACCTCGATTACATCCACACCGGCAAGCCTGAACCCCGGTGCCGAATCGGGATCGGTGACCACGATAAATTTATACATAGATCAATTCCTCCCGTATTTCTTTTTCTGTTATGTCGGCAGTCTTGCACCTCGCGATGATTCTGATATTGGTGATCTCGTTATATTTCGCCCAGACATACCCGACTGCTACGGCAATACTCAGCGGATCACCAAGAAACCTGCTGATCCCTCGTTTAATCAGATATTTTTCGAGTTCTTTTTCAAATACTGATATCTTTTCTTTCTTAACTACATCTGCGGGAAGATCCGAGAGAAATTTGTATGGCGTGGCGTCCAGGACTTTTATCGCTCCCTCAAGCGTCCCGGATCTCAGCATGGAGAGCAACTTCTCGATATCCAGCGCAAACCCCCCCTTGATCAGGAATGGTTCTGCCTCTTCAATCCCGATTTTGTCCCGTATCATTTTCAGGACATTTTTGATATTGGTCACATCAATCTCCGTGGTTACCATATCCAGAATGATGCGATCATCGTAAGAATCTTCGCCTAGTGTGTCTAATGCATTTTCATAGTGAAATTTGTCAATGGCATACTCAAGGATGGTTAGATCCCTTTTGTCAGAGTATTCCTTAAAATTCCGTGTTAATGGTTTTGCATATTCGATCCCCCATGTTGCAAGGAGATCGATGACCGCCTTGACATCCGGCTGTTTGATCAGCTCAATAAGCGTGGTATCATCCAGTTGCCCTGCCGGAACAAGGCATTCGACGATCTCCGCTGATGTCATATGGACATTCTTTCCCCTAAGAACGGTTTTGATGTTCTGGATATCCCACCGGCTCAACAGAATTTTTATATACGTCTCGGATTCTCCCCCTTTCATAAGACCTAAAATCGTTCGGAAGGCCCTGGTGAAATCCTTCCGTAAGGCAACTTCGATACACTTTATCCCGGAATACTGGATGGTTGCCCTTTCTATTTCCACTTTATAGGGAGTATTTTCCAGCTCAGCAATGATGGAATCAACGTCAGGTTTGAGGATCAGGGATTCAAACACGGGAGGAGCGAGCAGGCGACTTTTCATGCCTTTTATCCGGGCATTTACATAATCATACTCCGCGTTCACTCTGACCACCATAGAGCGTTGTAAATATTTCTGGTTTTAAAAGAGCTTTTGCCGTCTCAAATCTCGATTCTATAGTGTTGAATACGATGAACTTTCCATCCTTTGTGCTCGCGTTCAGACCTCCCGCACTGGTAATATCGGTAACCACCTCGCAGTGAAGGTTAAGTTCGGACAACAATTTTTTACAGAGGTTCTCATCCCTTTTATCGATATGCAACTGAATATCTTCCCCTTCCAGCTCCAGGACCCCCTCTTGTAACATTTTTCTGAAATTATTCTCGTAATCTGCACGAGATCGTACTGATAAGAGAATTTTTTGAGCTTCAGAAAAGGCTTTCTTATATACTTCATCTTTGGTCCGGGTAAACTGCATCCGGGTTTCGTCTTTGATCTTTGCAATCAATTTGTTACGTTCGACTTCTACAGTTTTTTTGACTGCATCCAGATGCTTCTTTTTGATGGCTCCGTCCTTCCCCTCCGCCACCTTTCGTATTTCCACCGATTGCCTGTATGCATTTTCCTTCAATTCCGTGATTCTTTCACCAGCACTTACCTCCACTGATTCAATCAGCTGCTCAATCGACATCGCTCACCAACCCCTGGTATAGTTTTTATAGGATCAGTTCAGTTATTTTCGATCCCACATGTTCCTCAATATGTTCCCGGTTCCACCAGACGACCGATTTAACATATTTTAGTATCTCATGGCAGATTTACCGGTTGTAGCTTGACCAGCCCCTCCATTCAGACGAGCATGATCATGATCATTGCAGCGACCACGAAACCAAGAATGACCAGAGTTTCAGGAATCGCCACAAGTATCACCATGAGACCGAATGTTTCAGGTCTCTCCGCAATAGTCCCGGCGCCGGCAGAACCGATTTTTGATTGTGCAATTCCTGTTCCCAGTGCCCCAAGTCCAAATGCAATTCCAGCTCCAATGGGAATACCCCAATCTACCATGTTTACCACATCCTCTTTTTTTGTGTTTATTGAAATCATACTGATTAAAAGTTGTCAATCTGCTGTACAGAATGTTTGCCAAGACAGCGGGATGCCCCGTGTTCATTTCACGGTTTCATCCTCCTTTTCCTTTCTGAAGGGTTTGTACATCTTTCCCCCTCCCTCAAAAAATTTGGAATTGAATTCCACAACATGCAACCTGAAGGAATGCAAAAACGGGCTGAACATCGCAAGCGCAATATTAAGTATATGCAGCAGGGCAGCGATCAAAAACCCGAGCACTGCTACATCCATCATCCCCCCGAGCTTGTTGGCTACAAGGGCAAGAATGACAGACGCCATGCCGATTGCCATTATCCTGGCATAGGAGAGGATGTTTCCCACGGTGCTTATGATCTCGAATACCCCGAAGAATCCTCCCCCGTAAATGATCAGCGGCACAGCAATAATCATCAGTACCACGCCAAGCTGAAGGAGGATATCCGGAACTATCTTTGCCGCTCCACCGACGACAAGGAGCAGCCCCGTGATTACGATAATCATTCCGGCCTTTTCAATCGCATGTTTCTTGCTCTTTTTGGCAAGCGCGTTGAGGATTCCCAGACTGAGACCGAGGAATATATGGAATACACCAATCGCAATCGCAAGGATCAGCATGGGAACTATCGCCTCAACCCTGTTCCAGGTGATACCAGCGATTGTTAAGGGATGGATCCAGCCCATTGTTTCACCGAAATTCCCGAAGAACTCCCCGAAGATGAACCCGAAAAAGATGGACGGGATGGATGATATAATGAGGATGTTCATCAGGTGCTGGAGCCAGAGCTCCATTTTATACCTGTTTTTCACGATCAGGGCAAAAACGAGAATGATGATGCCATAAGCGATATCCCCCACCATGAGACCAAAGAAGAACGGGAAGAAGAGCGCAAGCAGCGGACTTGGATCAATCTCCCGGTACTTTGGTGCGTTGACCATCTGCAAGAGAAATTCAAAGGGTTTCACAATTGCCGGATTGTCATAGAAAGTGGGGGCATCGTCCATCTTCTCCGGACTTACCTCAATCTCATTCACAAAGACCCTGCTACCGAAGGCATCTTTCAGAGCTTCTTTTGTGCGTTGCAGGTATTTTTTGGGGACCCAGCCCTCAATCAGGAAGGTGTACTCTGTCTGACCGAATTTGCCGAATACACCTGCTTCTTCGTTCCTGTCCTCAAGCACTTTTTTGAGCACTGCAAGTTCCTGGTACCAGTCCGTGGCGAAGTTAACCAGTTTTTCGTCGATTGCCGCCATCTCGTCAATTGATTTTGTCCTCTTTACAGAGATCATCAGAAGAATTTCATTGAAGGGCTTACCGAGGAACTCAGATGGCAGTCGCACCTCATTGACATTCTGGGAGAAGATGAGCGAGTGAACTCCTTCTGAATATCTTTTATTGAAGACGATAACCGCAGCAATACTTGTTTCATCGATATCCGCTGAAATCATTTCAAACTGTTTTTTTGTAATTTCAGCCATCGTATTTTTGATGAAGTCTAAAACTTCCCTGAACTCCCGCTGGATGAGGATTACCGTGACTTCAAAACCCTCTAAAATCGGCAACTGGCTTTCGAGAGGCTGAATTTTTTTAATTATTTTTTCGTACCTGTCCAGTGCGCCAAGGGTAAATTCCAGATCACTTTTCTTTACGGCGAGGTCCTTTGTGGTCGATTCGAGCTCGTCGATTACGTGATTTGCCCTCGCAAGCAGTTCACGGTGGCTGATTTGCTGCAATTCCCCATAGATTTCTTCCTGCTTCTTTGTATCATATTTAATTTTAGGGAGGGCGAGGAAAATTCCCCCTATTTTTACCAGGGTATTTGCGATATCTCCTCCTTTTTCGATATCCATCCTCCTTAAAAGCGTATCCCCGGGGCGGATTGTTCTGGATATATCCTCAAGCTGGACAGTTCCCGTGTGATACAGGACGTCGACTACACTCTGAAGATCTTTTTTTGGCCCCAGTACCTGAACCTTTTTCATCTTTTGAAGCATATCGCCCTACTCCAAGGAAACAGCCTTTGCGATTTTATCTATTGCTGAGGGTAAATTGCGTTCGCCTTCTGCCCGAACCAATAACGCCTGTTGACTGCTCTGATTTTTGAGCTGTTCAATTTCTTTGCTTAATTTTTCCATTTCTTTTTCAAAATATTCCTGGGCAGCCTTTTTCCCCTCTCTCTCTGAATTCTCGATTATCTCTGAGGCTTCTTTTCTCGCATTGAGAATGATCTCCTCACCTTCTCTCCTTGTCTCATCAATTTTGATGCTGATCATCAACTCTTTTTCCCGGATTTGCTGCAATAACGATCTTTCTTCTGCCATATGCAACTCCTGTTTTAATCCCCGCATTTTTTTTGTTGTGATGTCAGACCATGATTGTGGCGGCACTTTTCCGTTGTGTTCCTTTAATATTTTCCCGTGCTTCGATAATCCATATATCGGCAACGGTTAATTGAACCTGTTTAATGTTGTCGATTAATCAAATATGTATTCCTTTGGCAAATATTAAATATGGCCAATGTCAATACTCCTGTTTCTAAACGATAAATGTTTCTATTTTCCAATTCCGATTCCCAAGGATATATCCCATA
>JBGOZZ010000106.1:0-5267 GCA_041480465.1 Methanoregula sp.
CCGTCCTGCACGGCGATCGGTAATGATACCCTCACGGGAAATGGTCGCGTAATTGCAGCGGAACCCGATCATTCCCGGTTCCATGTGTATGCCGGTACCCTCGCATTCGAGGGGGCCTCTTCCGGTATAATATTTATACGGGTCGTAGCCCAGCAGCGCAAGATGTGCCGTATCTGAACCCGGGCGGACTCCGGCAGCAATAGTATCCATAATACCGCAGATCCCTTCCTTTGCGAGACGATCAAGAACGGGTTTTTTTGCTGCAGCAAGGGGGGTAAGCCCTCCGAGCGCGGGAGAGGGGCGATCGGAAATGCCGTCGAGTACGACAAAGAGGATCTTATTGGCGGTCATTCGTATGGAATGGTTGGATGCCGGGACTAATTATGTTTCTTGGTAGGCTGGTAAAAAAAACCAAGGAATTGAACCAATAAGACTGCCATATTATCAAAGGGGGGAGCTGATTCGTGAACCAAAAGGAACCGACGCTGCAGGACTCTGCCTTTTTAAATCTGACAAATTCCTGCAGATATTGGATGGACAGGCAAAGCATAAAAACGGAGAATCCCCGCGCTTAAAAAAAATAATTCTGCTTAATACTATCTGTTGAAGGAACAACAGGGAAAAAAAGAAAAAAACGTTTTTATGCTGTGGAGATCCGGGCGGCAACCGGCTCAACCTTGGACTTGATAATTTCGACCCTGCGGGTCGGATAGATGGTCTTGACTGCCTTGAAGAGATCCCGGGAGATCTCTCCGGATACGATCCCGTTGAGGAGGGTGGTCAGGTCCCATGCCGCTGCCTGCGCAGCAATAGTATCGGTAATTACTTTCCTGATTGCATGCTCCTGCGTAATGTTTGCACGGGCAAACGTGTAGCAGCTGATGGTCAGCCGCACTTTCTTGCCGTCTTTTGTCAGGATCGGGACCTGGCAGTCCACCCGGGAGCTCCGCCTCTTGACAAGCGAGCGGAGATAATCCCTGGTTACTTCGTGGCCGACAAATTCGGTATATGCCGCATCACCGGTCACGGATGCGATCTTAAAGCTCATCTTGACGTGCTGTTTTGCGTAATCATTGGTGATCTCGCCAAGCGTTGCCTGCATGATCCTGCCGACAACGCTCTCAGCATCGTTTGCAATGGTGTCACCGATATACGCCTTCCCGAGGGTGTCGGGGACGTGCACCTTGAACCAGCTCTTGGCTTTCCAGCCTTCTACTCTTCTTCCAACCTGTTTTTTCTTTGCCATGGTATCACCTGGAGAAATTGCTCTCCGGTATTTTTTTAAGACAATCACATGTTCCGTGTTGCCTGTTCAGGGTGTTCCTGATTGGGAGATGTGCGATTATTGCGAAATAACCGAACATGCATCCTCAGATATTGCCAGATTCATGAGATAGTCGTCAACCGATGCAATGACCGTCCTTATCTGCGTCCCGGTGATCGTTGTCGTTACACGATCATCCTCAGCGGTTGTGGTCAGGCTGTTGAGGTTATCCGGTTTTAATGCCGCTGCAACACATGCCGCATTCCTGTGCATGGTCGTGATCCTGCCGATGATCTGCATCATAACGCAAACGCCTCCTGCCAGCTCCGGGAAAATACCCCGATCTTTCCGGAGGGAATGGTTGCTCCTGCCCTGCGGGTGTGGCCGCCCCCGTTCCCCCCGCAGGCAGCGGCAATCTCACGTACCGCCGGTCCAATCTCGGTAGTTATACCGGCAGGACACCTGATTGAAATCCGGCAGGCATCGCCCGAATGCGCATATACCAGCACCGGACGGGAGCTCAAACGATCGCGTGCAAGGATATCTGCGACATCGCTGGGAAGTGTAACGTCATGCACTTCGTATACATTGACTGAACCCTCGTCAGGATGGGCATTTTTAACTGCATCGATCACTTTCACGCGGTGCTGCCGGGCAATCTCCCATGCCTGTTCGAGGTAATGGGATGATCGCATACAGACTGTTGCCCCAAGGTCGCCGTGTCCGGCTTTCCCGCAGGCATCAATAACTGCGGTGAGTGCATGAGCGTCTTCAATGACCTCGCGCTGGAGATGGTAGGTATCACCATAGATCTCCAGAAGGCTTGCATAGGTTGTGTCCGGGGCAGCTTCAAGCACTACCCGGGAAAGCAGGACATCAAGCCGGCTGCTGTTCTCACCCTTTGCCTGATCCTGCGCCTCGTTGATGAAATCTGCAATAATCTGTTCCCCGCCACTGATCCCGTCAAGGTACGGGCTGGTTGCCATGTACCACCGTTCAGCCATATCCCTCCCCGGGAGGGTAATGCCGCGGTCCGGGACAATGATGCCGTTTGCGACGCCATCGTTAAAGATCTCGAGATTCTTGCCGGTTATTTCCTGGCCGTCACTTATGATGCCGGGTATCACGAGCCCTGCAAGGTCGCGGTTGTCCCCCATCTTCTGGGCGACGATGTATGCCATCCCCGCAGAGGACAGTTCGCGGTCGCCGTCAATTCCTGCCAGCCTCGGGTTTGCGTGGAATACCCCCTCAAACACCGCAAGATGGTGATCGACAACCATCGTGTCTTTGGGAAGGTCATCGATCCCTGCCCCGAGATCGCAGAGCAGGTGAGCGGAGTCACCGTCGCTGATCAGATCCGCAGGAGTCACTTCCTGGCGGATCTTCATGCGGAAGCGGATACCCGCACGCAGCATCGCGTGGCAGAGAATCGAGCCGGCAGCTATGCCGTCTGCATCATGGTGTGCATAGAGCTCGATATACTCCTGCCGTCGTATCTGTTCTGCGACGGTTTCTGCGATGGTTTCAAGGGACATGGGTATCCGGACGACTATTGTACTCTTATCTGGACAACAGAATCTCTACGTTCTCTGGTTTGTAGATGAACTCTTTGGGCAGCTTCTTGCTTCCTGTGTAGTACTTCACGAGCCGACGGATCTTGGACTCGATGAGGTTCAGCTGACGCTTGTTGTGCAGATCTTTCTTATTCTCGCCCAGGTGCCTGCGCAGCCCGAGTGACTTTACCATAAGATCGCGGAGATCTTCAGGGATTTCGGACGCAACCTTGTTCTCTCTCAAAATATCCCCGATACGCTTACCGAGGGCAAGTTTCACGTCAGGGACGCCATAGCGATCCCGCAGGACCAGTCCAATCCTGCTGCTCGATGCGCCTTCCTTGCGGAGATCCAGGATCACTTTGGTGATGGCCTTTGCGTCCGTGTTGGACCACGCAGGTGCCTGTTTCCGGTAGGGGCGGACAGAGCTTGACTTGCCTCTTCTTCGAGCATACATTCGTGCCATAAAGTAGCCTCCTAATGAACTTTTGTGTAAGTCCAGAAAAGTCGAGTATTTTTACTGACTCCCTGTAATCCCAAAGCCTTGGTTGAGGCCGTGCGGTGAAGCACGTCGGACTTACATCTGTCAGCACAATTCTAAAAGTGCTTGACTCTATTTGGGTGGAGAAATTATAAGGGTTGTGATGGATTTTCACGACAATTTCTATAGTGCCACCTTTCCGGGATTTTTATTTACAATAATAAGAAGTTCGAATCCGGATGCTCGCATTTACATTGTGGGTTATAGGCATCTCCAAAAAATGCCACTTTTGGTCTTTAGTTTTTTTAAAAAAAAAGATTTAAAGACTTGATAATAGTGAACTAATTTGTTGGTTAATTTGATTCAGATCCGAAGAGCGTTGATTTAATATCAATTTTTTATCATCTAATTGGCTTTTCCAACTTAATTGAGTTAAAATTCCCGCTTTATTATATTGATCTACAAAATTGTTGTAATCATTTAAGGCTACGTTATATTTAACTACGGCATCATTTCGTTGTATATTCAATTGCAAATAATTCTTTAATTGTTTAGGATTATAGAAACTCCAACCAAAATAATATCGTGGATTATCTGTTTTTCGAACAGAATAACCTCCAGTTGCCTCTAATGCCAAATATTGATTTGGTCCAACTTCTGCCAGAACCCAAGCATGATTTGCATCACCTATTGCTGTAATGTCCTGATCCACTCTTCCAACATTTATTTTTGCGTTAATTCCTTGTGCTTTTAACATATCCCAAATATCGCTTGCCATATCTCCGCAAACATTCAATCTTTTTCAAGGGTTGTTCTTCGATATTGTTCGCTTCTTTCCCGATGTGAACAATTTTTGAAACTTGAATATGCCGTCTTTCCAATTGTCCGATATTTCCTTCAAATTTGTACTCAGACTCTGATGGGCACCCGTCCTGATACTTTGATTGAGAAGTTATCCTAACTACCAAAATCTCCCAAACTGTTTTTAATTAGTAGTTCATTAGGAGAGCACATTCTTTATAGTCTCCCGGAATTCCAAATACTAATAAATACTAAAATATACAAGATTAGTATTTAGTGAGCCGGCTCCATGACGCAACTTCCCGAAAAACCGCCCTCTGACTGGACGAAACATCTCACAGAGGGACAGGTGAATTATGTTGCAGATGTACAGTTCGCCAAAGATCTGGCGGAATATAACCGCCGCTACCTCTTCTGGGACGAGCTGAAGTACCGGATGCCGGACGCAGATCAGCGGAAGATGGCCTGGGCCGTCATGAAGTTGTGCCGGTCGATGCGTCAGGAGAATATTCCCTATTCCCCCATCAAACTCACCTATTCGATCACTCCTGAGGTTGTGAAAAGCCTCCACGCAATCGACAGCTACCTGACCGGCAACATCCGCATCCACAACAAGATTATCCGTCTCGACCAGTCCTACATCATCAACTCGTTCATGGAAGAAGCGATCGCCTCAAGCATTCTCGAAGGTGCGGCAACGACACGGAAAGCGGCAAAGGAGATGCTCCGGAAAGGCAGGAAGCCGAAGAACAGTTCCGAGCAGATGGTTGTCAACAATTACGAGGCGATGAACTATATCCTCAAGCACAAGGATGACCCGCTCACTCCTGCCTTCATTCTTGAAATCCACCGCCTTGTGACAAAAGGAACGATCGATACGGATTCTGTCGGCCAGTTCCGGACAAACAACGATATTGTCGTTGCAAATCCTGCCACCGGAGTAGTCCTTCATACGCCCCCTGGATATCATGAAATTGAACACTATATTACTGAACTCTGCAATTTCACCAATCGCGCTGAACAAGATTCTGGTAAGGGAAATGAAGATTACATACACCCGGTCACCATTGGGATCATCCTGCATTTCCTGATCGGGTACATCCACCCATTCAATGACGGGAACGGGAGGACTGCACGCAGCATGTTTTACTGGTATGTCCTCTCACGG
>JBGOZZ010000107.1:0-5238 GCA_041480465.1 Methanoregula sp.
CGTATCGTGAATATTGTCGGGACTGAGACCGGGGGCAGCGACCTGTCACGATATCATGGAGGCTGCCTTAGCATTGATATAAAACAGGGGCTCGTCATCCCGTTTGGAAAAGATCCGGTCGATGTATTAACCTCTGCGCAGGGCTGGGATTTCGACGGATGTATTCTGCTCAATGTCAGCGCTGTCGGTACAGAAAGTGGAATTGATGGACCCATGCTGGAAAAACTCCGAGGGGCTTATGACAGGCAGCTCTTTTATGGGGGAGGTGTGGCGACCCCTGGAGATCTCGAGATAATCAGCAATTCAGGGTTTGACGGGGCCATCATCAGTACTGCCCTGCACAGGGGAATCGTCCCGATTGAATGGATTCGGAGGGGAAGGTGTTGTTAATCACATTGGAGGGAATAGACGGAAGCGGGAAGAGCACAGTTCACAGGGCGCTTCAGGAATCTCTTGTCGATCTCGATCCGGTCTTCACCCGTGAACCCGGGGCTACGTGGATTGGAGATTCGGTTCGCCGGGCGATAGCAGAACAGATGGATCCGGTGACTGAGGCAACACTCTTTGTTGCTGATCATGCAGCTCATCTTGCAAAAATTATCCGCCCTGCACTTGCCGCCGGAAAACTGGTTATCTCCGACCGGTACAGCGACAGCCGGTACGCGTATCAGGCAGTGACTCTCGAAGGTGTGATCCCGGAACCGGAGGAATGGCTGCGGGCACTGCACAATAACTGGTCGATCAAACCGGATAAAACATTTCTCTTTGTCCTTCCTGTTGATGAAGCCATTTCCCGGCTCAAACCGCAGAATGAGCGCGAGCATTTTGAGAAACACGATGTACTTGAACACGTGCAGAATAACTACCTGAAATTCGCCCGTAACGATCCATCACGATTCGTTATTGTAGATGCAATGAAAGAAAAAGGTGAGATTGCTGTGTTTGTTGCCGACGCCATCAGGCAGATTTTACAATTGTCACAATCACGTCGCCGATAGTGATCACATCAACTTTTGCCCCTTCCTCTACATAGGAGAACCTGAGTGCAAATGCGTTTTCCGGTATCTCCACTTCATTACCTTCAAGAAGGATCGTTTTTGGCGGGTTAACAAGTTGATCGCGGGGAAGCGATTTTACTGCAAGCATGAACGCCTGCGCCCGTTTACGGAATGCAGGCCCTATTACCGCACGATTGAAACTGATGTCAGTGATCACCCGCTCGAGCTTTGCTGCATCGGTGCGCCAGTGGACATCGGCATTCAGCGTGCGACCGGTATCGCCTTCATCGTTGACCGTGTGAGGTGCATATATCGTTACTCTGCCAAGAGGGGCATTGAGTGCAAGTCCGTTATCGTGCTTATAGTTGCGCACCTCCGCCACGAGCTGCACGAGCAGGTCACCTTCACATCTCGCCGCTTCATCCTCATATGTGAAGGAAACCCATGGCTGCTTGTGGACGCTTGCACCTTTGTCCAGGTGAGAATAACACTCTTCAGCAAAGTACGGGGTAAAGGGTGCGAGCATTTTGCAGAGTGCATCAAACGCAGTTGAGAGGACAAGGAGTGCGCTCTTGCGTGATGCGTCTCCGGTATATAGCCTGCCTTTGACCAGTTCGATGTAATTATCAGCAAGAATATCCCAGGCAAACTCACGGACGAGTTTGAGTGCCGTGTCAAACTGGTAACACTCCATTGCAGCACTCACCGCCTGGATTGTATCCGAGAGTCGCACGAGAAGCCACCTGTCGGCAAGCGCTGTAACCGGGACGTTTTTATCAAAACCTTCTTTCTCAAGCTGGATCAGCGCAAACCTGGCAATGTTCCACATCTTGGTCTGGAAACGCGATGCGGCCACAACGTCGTTCCAGTTGAACATGATGTCCGATCCTGTTGCAGCCCCCATTGCCGCCCATTGCCTGAGCGCATCGGCGCCATACTTCAGCAAAATTTCCTCGGGAACAATGATATTGCCCCGGCTCTTGCTCATCTTGAACCCGTCTTCTCCCAGCACCATGCCGTTAACAAGGATCTCATCCCATGGCTTCTGCCCGGTCAGGGCAACGGAACGAAGGATTGTGTAGAACGCCCATGTACGAATGATATCATGTCCCTGGGGGCGGATCTGGGCCGGGAAATACGGGGGTGTTCCGCTGCCGTCCCAACCGGTCACATTGAGGACAGAAATGGAGGAGTCCATCCAGGTATCAAGGACATCAACCTCTCCGGTAAACTCAGTACAGCCACATGTCAGACAGGCATGGTTCGGTTGCACCAGTGTCGGATCAACAGGCAGATCTTTTTCGTCGGGGGTTATCATCTCACCGCATTTGTTACAGAACCAGACAGGTATCGGTGTTGCAAAGATCCGCTGCCGGGAGATACACCAGTCCCATTCCATCTGCTCGATCCAGTTTTCCATCCGTCGGAGCATGTGCTCAGGATGCCACACGATCTGGTGGGCGGCCTTTTGGATCTCATCCGGTTTAATCCTCACGAACCACTGGCGCTCTGAGAGAATCTCTATGGGGGTTTTACAGCGCCAGCAGGTACCTACCCGCTGCGCCAGACTCTCCTGTCGCTTCAGGATTTTTAAGGACTTCATATCGTCAAGGATTGCGGTGCGACACTCAGCAGCGGTCAGGCCCCTGTATTTATCCGCAATTTCCGTCATCTTTCCCTGCCGATCAATAGCTTTACGCAAAACGAGGTTGTGTTGTTTCCACCAGTGCACATCCTGTTTGTCGCCAAACGTACAAATCATGACGGCACCAGAGCCAAATCCGGGATCGACTGCCTCATCCTGGACAACCGGAACTTCATGGCCGAAAAGCGGGACTTTCAACTTCCTGTCTTTAAGGTAATGGTATCGTTCATCTTCCGGGTGAACCGCCAGTGCTCCACAGGCTGCAAGGAGCTCGGGTCTTGTAGTTGCAATCTCTACCCCCTGAAAGTCAAAATAGTTGAGCTGGGTTTCCCGGTCTTCATACGCTACTTCAGCAAATGCGATCGCTGTCTCGCAGCGGGTACAATAATTCACCGGGTGCTCGCTCTGGTAGATGTAGCCGTTTTTAAGCATATGCAGAAATGACAGCTGCGTCCTGCCATAGTAATCCGGCATCATCGTGATGTATTCGTTACTCCAGTCTGTCGAAAACGCCATTTTACGGAGTGTCAGCCGCATCTGGGTAATGTTTTTCCCGGTGAGCTCACGGCACATCCGCCGGAATTCCTCGCGGGAGACATCATTTTTTGTAATGTGGTTGATTTCTTCTACCTTAACTTCTGTCGGGAGACCGTGGCAGTCCCATCCCTGGGGGAACATCACATTAAAACCCTTCATACGTTTATAACGGGCAATAAAGTCGATATAGCACCAGTTTAATGCGTTACCGATATGGAAATTACCCGTCGGGTACGGCGGGGGCGTGTCGATCACGAATTGTGGTTTTTTCGAATTTCTGTCAAAATAATGATCTTCGTCGCGCCAGGTGCCGCGCCAGCGCTCCTCCACCTCAGCGAAATCGTAGTTTTTCGGCAGTTGATAAGAGGATACCATTCCTGAGGAGGTAGGTTGTGAAATAAAATATAGTGATCGCATCCTGGTACGCACCCGATCCGTCAGCATTTGTTTTTTTTTGCGGGAAATACCGACACGATAAAACTCTTTTGCTTGAAGACAAATAATTGACAGATGGATGGACAACGAGGGCTTGGTTACGCGGCAGTGGTTGTTGCCGGTGCCATTCTGATTGCTCCCACTATCCAGCCCGCGTGGCTGATGAGCCTGATCGTTATTCTCTTTGCGCTCATCCTCTGGCGATTTTTTAACACCAAATATCTTTCGTACTCTTTTTGTATAATTGCCGTGCTTTACGGGGTTACGCTGCTCCCTCTTTTTGTGTTCAGCTGTACGCTTGCCATGATCGTCTTAGGAGAGCTGGTCTTCCAGCGCGGTGCTGATGATCTGAACACGTATCTGTATTATATTATCTCGACAGCATGGGCGGGGGTGCTCGTCATGGCATACCTTCACCAGAATTTTTTTTTAACGGTGATTTTCGGAATCATCGCTGCGGTCCTTTTAAAAACCATCCTGCTTAAGTTTGAGGACGCACTCGTTATCGAAGCGATTGGGATCGCCATGACGATGTGGCTTATCCGGGAGCTTAATTATCAGGCAGACCTCCTGCTCGTGGTTGTGGCCGTTATAGTCGGCTTTACTTTTGGATTTTTTGCATTCCGGGCAAAAACCGCCGATCTCTCCGGCCTCTTCTCTGCCGCACTCGTGGGGATCATCCTGCTGGTCTTTGCCGCACCTCGTGGAACCCAGTGGTTTTTAATAATGCTGTCGTTTTTCATCCTGGGTTCATTTGCGACCAGATACAAATTTGAGTATAAAAAAAGGATCGGCGTTGAACAAGGTCATGGCGGGGCGCGTGGATACAGGAATGTATTCGCGAATGGTATTGTCGCAGCAGCTGCTGCAGTTCTTTTTGGAGTTTTTCAGCAGCCGGTCTTTACCGTCATGTATGTCGGTTGTGTAGCAACTGCTGCGGCAGATACCCTGGCAAGTGAGATTGGAGTGACTGGTGGAATCCCGTATATGATTACAACTCTGAAAAAAGTTCCTGTAGGTACGAACGGCGGTATTACCTTCAAGGGTGAAGCAGTTGCACTCCTGGGTGGCTTCGTTGTCTCACTTGTTGCCCTGCTACTCAATGTAATCACACCATGGATGGTAGTGATTTGCACACTTGCGGGTTTTGTCGGTACTAATATTGACAGTTTTGTCGGTGCGACACTGGAGAACCGGGGATTTCTGGGTAATGCCGGTACCAACCTGCTTGCCACGATTGGTGGAGGATTATTTGCAATTTCATTGTTTCTATTCATAAAATTTTAGAATTTATTGGTATTCTGTGCGAAATTATCATATATGGTATTTTTTTTGCTTGTAAAAACGAGCACGAATAGTATGTTCCAACCCTGACGATGAAAATCGTCGTATCGAGTTATAATGGGGAATAGATTTCTTATTGATCTTATTTAGGAGCAACCCCGCCGCCACCGACGGGGCGCCCCCGCGACGGATCAGTGTGTTAATTCGAAAAATTCCCTGACCCGCCGTGCCTCGGAGAGGCCATGAGGCGGGTGACTTTCGTAAATCCTATGATTTTCGGGGGTCATCAGAGAATTTGTATTACGCTCTTGAGGGACCGGGCCCTTCGGCTCCTCCGCC
>JBGOZZ010000108.1:0-5223 GCA_041480465.1 Methanoregula sp.
CATACACGGAATGGGAAATTAAGGTAATAAAAGGTTGTGAAGGTGAGAGTAAAGAGTTCTTCTCATTGCATTTTTAGAGAATTCTGTTAATTTCAGATCTGTACTTGAAGTTCTGCACATTCTGACATACCGCGCCTGCAAATATTGCAATATGCCTGAAGCGAAAACAAACCAAGAAAAGCAGACCTGGAGATCTTTTTTATGGACATCAGGCAATATGACGGGGGAAAACAGGTGTTCTTTTGTTTCAGAGTGTATTTCACCGAACCCAAAAAATGGGTGGTTATACTTTCCTGAGGAACAGAACCAGACCTGAAATTATCGCAGCACTGGCCAGAATCCCTTCAAAACCCGGAGATTTTGTCTGCGTGGGAGAAGGTGTCGGGATTTGAGTGGTGATTGTTGTGGATGGTTCCGATGACACAGATGTTGTGGGGATCGATGTTATTTGTGTTGTTAGGGAGACGGTTGTTGATTGTGTGGTGGGGGTTACGGTCACCAGGGTTGTGGGAATTGTCGTCTGAGTAGTAGTATGATAGAGCGGGTTCAGATCCTGATTGAGCAGACTGATCTGGCGGGTTGTGGTTTTTCCAACCTCACCATATCGATCATTCATGAAATTAACATTGCATTCAGCCCATACGGTATAGGTTCCTGTCGGGTAGACAGCAACCCTGCCTGTATCCCAGATTGAGCCGGTGAAATACGGAGTCGAGGTAACAGGAATGTCAACCGTAGATGTACTCATCCCGGCACTGTTGACAAGGGAGGTGTAGATCGCTCCGCCAGGAGACTCTACTTTAATCGTGATGGGAGTTGATGTTACACCCGGTCTCTGGGAGATCGAAACCAGGTTTGTCTCTATCCTGAAACTGATGGAATCGCCAGTTGGTACCCATTTGTCGGTCACGTCGACATCAACGGTCGTGTCTTCAACTTTGAGAACAAGACGCGGATCCACAACGGTAAATGCAGCACCATTAACATTCCCTGAAGAGTTCAGGCGGTACCATGCACCCGTGTGGGATCCAAAGTCTGTCGGAGAGATATAGAAATTTGCAGGGTTTGAAACGGAAATCGAATAATCGGGGGAGCTTGCTGTAATTGAAGCTCCTGATGCCCACCAGCCGATCCGGGAATCCCCGCCCATTGCTCCGGTAATATCCAGTCCATCCTCACCAATGAATACCGGTGCACCTGTTGTTATCGTATTGATGGCTGCAGTAACAGGCAAAACAAGAAAAAGTGACGCAAATACCAGTAACACGATACCGGTTTTTACCATGTGGTTCACCATAACCACGTATTTTCTGTATCACTATATAAAATTATATAAAAGGACAAAACCAGGACGAAGATTTATAAAAAATTCCTGAAAAAACCGGATTGAAAGAATTCAGCATTTATTCAAGACCGTTTTATGGAAATTATTTAACCCGCACATGACAATAACCGGGATATCCGGTCAAAATTTTCAAAAACGCGTTTTCCTTCGAATGAGTGACTGACTTCAGGATGCCACTGGAGCCCATAGATATGTTTTTCCGGATGTGCTATCGCTTCTGCAGTGCATATGGCTGAATATGCAAGACAGGTAAACCCGTCAGGTATTTTTAAGACTTCATCGGCATGTGAAGACCAGACATTGATCTTTTCCGGATACCCTGAAAGAATATCATCATGTTCGCAGATCTCCACCTCGATGGGTCCGTATCCCCCCCGGGCACCCTGGTGAACAATGCCGCCGAATTTTGCCGCGATGATATGAAGTCCGAGGCATATTCCCAGTACAGGCAGTCCAAGATCGAGATACTGGCTGCTATTCCCCGCACGTTCTATCGAAGGTCCACCCCCGAGAATAATCCCCCTGCACCTTTCTGACACCTGTTTCGGGGGGGTTGTGTTGGGAACTAACACAGCGTCAATGTCCAGGTCCCGCAATGCACGATGAATAAGATGATTGAACTGCCCGAAATTATTGACCACATAGATTGGACGCATTGCTCTGATATTTGTTCTGAAATCCTATAAGACTGTTCAACTGTAGGAGCGTATTGCAGTGAGAATGGTTTTTCTGATCTCATCCGTTGAATGCCCTAGAAGACAGGCAAGAAACATCGCCCCGCCGGCACCCATTCCTTCCTTTACTTCACCGATACAATAGCGTGCAAGTCCTGGATGGCCAATATCTCCAAAACCCGGATCCACAAAGATAATCTTAAGACCAATCTGTTCTGCAATGTGCCGGACATTAGCTGAAGGATCGTCCCTCACATACGATGTAGTGACAACATATGGCAGGGATCTCCCTTCCTCTTTCAGTATCGCACTTACTGCGAGCATCTGGGTTCCACCGGCAAGGACAAGTTCTCCGGAATAGGTCCTGGCAATACCAACAGCAACTGCCATCATGGGATCTCCGGCATACCGGATAATATCAGGGGGTGATGTGATATTTCCTGCTTTGATTCTTCCAAGCGTCAGCCGGCAGATCTCTTCTTTGATGGTTACAGGATTGTTTACGAAACTGCTGCTCACCGAGGCGGCCTCATATCCCAGTGCCCGCATTACACACAGGGCAGTAGTGGTTCCACCGGGAACGCATTCTCCAAGGACAAGCAGGTCGCTGCTTTTTGAGAGAAATTTCCCGATGACTTCTCCTTTCCGGATCAGGTCTTTTGCACGAGGAACCGCATCGCGAAACCGCGGATCATCCCCCATCATGCCATATACATCAAGACAGGGGACAGTTGGCGTGTGACGGAGACCGGCATTAATAAATAACGGCTGGATGCCGCAGAGGTCCATCATTGCCCGTGTGATCGAGGCGGGAGTCGGGCAGCCGGTCGGGGTATCCGGTCGTACCGGATGGCTTGTAATAGCACCCCATGTAATCAGCTCCGCATCAAGTACCGGCGTGAGAAGCGTTTTTTCCGGAGTCGCCCCTGCACCGGAAACGCCCGGAACAGTGGACAGGATGGTATTTCCCAAAATACCACAAAAAAGGGGATTTTTGAAGGTAAGATCTGGTATTTCCGAGAGGAATCCCATAGCAATCAGCGAATATATTTTCTCTTCTTATAAGTTTGAAGATATCGGTTGTTAAAAAAATTCCACAACGATATAATAGTCCTTTTACCAGAACACCTAGTTACATGTTTGAAATTGAACAACGACTGCTCGATAAAGGTATCATGCTTGATGATATTGTCGATGCGGCTATGGGATTGTATGTTTCCCATGGGATGCCGGAGGATCAGGCAGCAGGGGAAATCAAGCGAAAAATAAAAAAATATCTGGCCGATCCCAATGTATCCTCTTTGATTCTCGGGGCGATATTGCTTGAAGATGAACTTTACAATAAACGGGAAAATTCGGAAATTGCCGATGACCCGGTTTTTCTGTTGAGTGATGAAATAATAGGTATGGCGATTGCAGAATGCATCGGGGGAACCTATGCCCGGTTTGAGTTTACCAGGTATGATCAGAAAAAGCCCGGTATCTTAGCAAAACTCGGGCCATTTCTCGATGACGCTGTCGCAGGACTGATTGCCGGCTGCACCTCACGCCTCTACAGTGAATGTGTATGAAAGCTCTCATATCCCTGCTCCAGTTCACCACAATACTTCCACTCGGAAAACCGCAGGATCTCGTGAACTTTGCCCGGCATTCCTACCTCTACCCCTGTGCCGGTTATATTATAGGCGGGCTTGTTGCCCTCCCGGTTTTTTTCATTGCAGACCGGACTATAGCTGCCGCTGTTGCAATAGCTCTTTTTCTCCTGATTTCAGGAGCCCATCATTTTGATGGATTGCTAGATCTCGGTGACGGTATGATGGCCCACGGGAATCGTGAGAGAAGAATCAGTGCGCTTACCGATCGTAATGTTGGAGCCGGGGGAATTGCTGCCGGGATTGCAGTCACCCTTCTGTTATTTGCAGGACTGCTGGCATCATCGCCTGTCATATATGCCATAATTATTGGTGAAGTCTGCGCCAAATTTTCCATGGCGTTTCTCACCGCATACGGCACGCCATGCAAGGAGGGAATGCATAGTTATCTCCATCAGTACTCTCAGCCAGCCTTCCCGTTCATCGCTGCGCTATTCTGCATTCCGCTGGTTTTTCTTCCGTTATCACCCTTAAAGCTTGCCGGGGCTGCTATGGTGATGGTAGCATGCCCGGTAATTCTCTTTCTCGTTTCCAGAAGATTGTTTGGAGGAGTGAACGGGGATGTGGTTGGAGCCTCAAACGAGATTACCCGGGCGTGCGTGATACTCACCCTGGCACTCATCTGACATTCCTGTCACAACTCATCTTTAATAAACAAATTCCACTCATTACTGTTTGATGCGCACGACTTTTGGCGTCCATATGAAAGGCGGTGTGATAACAGAAAGAGATCCGGATTTTTGTACAGTGCGTATAAGGGCAGCTGCCGGCATTATGTCAGTTGCCCAGATTCGCGGGATTGCCGCGATAGCAAAAAAATATGGATCTGGAGTTGTTCACTGCACCACACGCCAGACGATCGAAATTCCCCATATCGACCCAAAGTCACTTAAAAAAATTGAGAAATCCCTGGAGAAGAACGGTACACCAATTGGCTCAGAAAGGGATGAGGTTGTCAATATCATCGCCTGCCCCGGGGTTGATCGATGCAAATTTGCCAATATTGATACCATACGTCTTGCCAAAAAGATCGATGAGAAATTGTTCGGTAAGGAAATGCCGGTTAAAATGCGGATAGCTTTATCAGGATGCCCGAATGCCTGTACCAGCCCCATGCTCAATGAAATTGGAATTATTGGACGAATCCGCCCAGTGAGGACTGCGGGGCTCTGTACTGGTTGTGGGACATGCGTGGAATACTGCAAGGAAAGAGCCATTGTCATAAAACGCGGGATTTCGGTTCTTGATCCGGCCAAATGCGTTCAGTGCGGGGTGTGCATCCGGTCATGTCCATTCGATCTCCTCAAAGCAGATGACAGCCACTACCTCGTTCTTGTCGGGGGCAGAAGGGGGCGCCATCCCCGTATAGGAAGAGAACTGCTGACATTAGAAAATGAAGATCTCGTTATCTACGTAATTGAAAGAATCGTACATTGGGTATATCGCCGCGCATGGAGTGGGAGATTGCTTTCTGAACAGCTTGATGATCTCCAGTTTGAAAAATTCCGTCAGGATATTTTACGTGAGATCGCAGAAAAAACGGGAAAGGCCG
>JBGOZZ010000109.1:0-5185 GCA_041480465.1 Methanoregula sp.
CATAGTTATTGACAATATCAATGATCCGTTTATCCGAATCGAGAATCCGGGATGCCGCATTCGGTGCATAGCATTCAGCGGTGATACGTTCATTCCAGTCATGATACGGATATGCAGAATCCTCTATCTCGACCTCTTCAAGCCAGGGGTTCTCGCGTGGCGGCTGATAAAAGTGGCCATGTATACAGACAAAACGACTCAAGTCTCCCCTCCTACACAAAAATCCCGCAGACCTGACTGGCTCATTTCCGGGTATTCCCCAGTCTCTTTTTCCCAGATAATAATCTTCTGTGCGGTTATGTATCAGGGTTTTTGGTATAGTTAATCTCGCTCCTCTTCACTCACTCCCCCCCTGAGGGTGTAAAAGGTACGGTGCAGGAGTATCGCGAATGGTTTTGTCCAGGGAACCGGATCTAATAATAGACTCCTCCTGCGGTGAAGAGCTTCCCTTCCCCTTCGATCCATCCCTGCGTTCCGTTTGCGATCTCAAGGGTGACGGAGTCCGAATAGGTGTTACTCAGCCAGCCCCCTCTCCAGATCGAGTTCGACCCCTGGACGGAAACACGGAGCGATATCACCACAGGGCGCTCGGACGTATACCTGATATACACAGGGACCGGGTGGTCGTACACAGGCCCATCGCAGGCCGGAGTGACACAGGAGCCTTGAGTAAAGTTTCCGCGTGGGAAAAAGAGCGGCTCATTGCCGACCGGGTTGCGGGTGCCGATTTCCGACGCACTTGTTTCCATGACTGCAATGGAGACGGGCATGAGGACCGGGGTATCACCGGAGTACTCGTGGCCGGGGACCCGCGTTGTCGGGAGAACACTCGCCCCGGGCTCGATCGCGATTGGGTACCCGTGGTATTCAGGAACCATCCGCTCTGCCCTGATGGAGAGCATCGGAGTCCCATTCTCGTTGACAATCGTAACGTTCCAGCTCGGGGAGATACCATTGGCCGTCTTGTTCAGGATGGATTCCATGAAAAACGGGCTCGTGTTCAGTTCGGGGACGGGGAGTAAAAGGGTCACGTTATCGATCGTGGTGCTATAGGAAAGATCAATTGAATAGAAATAGTTGTGGCGCTCGCTCTGGAGGGCGGACTGGTCGAACTGCCAGGTGACCCAGGCAAAGAATATGACTGCCATCAGGATAAGAGCGAGGATGACGAGTTTCCAGGGTCTGATAGACAACTTCATGATGGTTCCGGGTATTTCTGGCTCCTGTACGTTCCCTTTCGTATACACCACGATAGAGTTTGCGGGACAGGTATCCTGCACCCCGGAGATCCCGGAACAGTCTAAAAAGGACGATTGAATACAATTGCACAACACTATCTTGTACAGGAACGTCATGGAGCGAATCGAACCCACAGGAAGGACTTGTAACGGTGTTGTCTGTCCGTTCTGCGGTCATTGGGATGTACACTACCGGAAGGAAACAGACACCTGGGTCTGCGGGCACTGTGAATACAGCTGGTATACCATCGAACGATGTACCAATCGACGACACCCGGGAACTTAGCGTCATTTTGCCCGGATTATCACGCTATACAATAGTGCCGGAACGCCAACCAGGAGCACCAGGACTATTCCGGCCCAGGTATACACACCCAGAAAAGCCCGACCCGGGTCATACAGCGCAAAGCACAAGAATGCTTAATGGCTAAAACACCTCTATGAAGCTGTGGATTAAAGATACCGCTGGCCTTGGCACGGTTCTCTGGCTGATCGGGTATCTCGCATCGCTGGCGCTGTTCTTCTCGCCATTCGCGGGAACCATGGGCTGGATCCTCATCGCCATCTTCACTCCGGTCACTATCGCGATTGCGTGGTGGTGGTTCAGGCAGCGGGAGCGCCTTCCCCTGCAGTACTACGCAGGCGTGGGAGTTGCATGGGTGCTGATTGCAGTCATGCTTGACTTCCTGTTCATCGTCCTGCTGTTCCAGGCCACTTATTACAGCCCCGATGTGTTCGTGTACTATGCCCTGACATTCCTCATCCCGGTGGGAGTCGGCCTGTGCCTGAACCGGAGCCGGGATGAGCCGGTGGAGAAGGAGGAATGACGGTGAGCGCTGGTTGTTCCACCTGCCGTGACGCTTCCGGGTCAAGGCCTGATGTAGGTTCATCGAGAAAAATAACCTGCGGGTCGTGAATCAGGGCGCGGGCGATAGCGAGACGCTGTTTCATGCCTTTTGAAAATCCGCCCACGGCTTCATCGCCCCGGTCTGCAAGATTCAGGAGCGAGAGGATCCTGTCAACACGTTGTGGTATGTCTGCATCAGGAATGCCGTGAACCTGCCGAAGAAGGTGAGGTTCTTCCGTACGGTGAGGCGCTCGTAGAGGGACGGGGTTTCCGTCAGCACATGGTCCTTTCCCGGATATATGACCCGTCAAAGGTCACATCTTTTCCCGAAAAGGTATGCTTTTCCGGACGTGGGAGCCAGCACACCATTGAGCAGCCGCACGAGCGTGGTCTTGCCGGAACCATTCGGCCCGAGAACCCCGAAGACTTCTCCTTCATCAACGGAAAAACTAATACCATCGATCGCCCGCGTGCTGCCAAATGTCCGGACAATGTTTTCAACCTGAATTATCGGGTCCATGCTATCGTAGTCCCTATGGTTATTTTCGTTCTTTGGAGAAAACCTGTGCGATCCAGAAGAGACGAACGACTCCCTGGTACGCGTTTCTGCTGGCGTTAATAACAGGATGTTAAAAAAGGAATAATAAACATCCTTCATTTGATAAGAATAGCAGATGCTTCATTGAGAGAAATGACAGAAGAAACCCGCCCGGTATGATTCGTGAGCATTATTCCAGAGAAGAATGCCGTGATAGATTTGAGATCTTTCGAATCAAGGATAAAGTAGAATGTGTGTTCATTTGGACAGGAATATGCTCCATGAATCGTTATCCCAAGTTTTTTTGCCAGGTCGTTCATTCCATCGAGCCAGGGTTTAAACTCAGTACTAAATTCCTTCCTTGCAAGACACAATTCGGGTGTATGAACAAGAGTAACTACAAACATCATGATTCTTCACCACCCCCTCATTAGGCAAAGCTTGATGAAATATGTATCTATCGTGACAAAATCAACGACGGTATCGCCCGCTCATGGACGCTTTTGGGAGGCGGAAAAAGAGGGTGCCACGGGGTTTAGTACGGGTACGGTGAAAAGAAGGGGGGGTTTGGGAGGGAGCCGGGGTGGGGGAAGGTGAAAGGTGGCATGATGAGATTAATCCGGTCTCGAATACCAGATTATACCGTACTGGTCTTTTTTTTCAACCAATGTCCTGTCTTTTACGCATTTTTTCAGGTATCTCCTGAACATTGCCATCTGAATATCCCCGATATTTGACGTAATGGAATGCATACTGAATTTTCCCTTGAATTTTTTAAGATATTCATCCAGTTGCTTTTCCATTCTCTGCTCTGAGCTATCCGTTATCGCTCTTGCCAGCCCCTGGCTCCCGATAGGGTTTTCAAAGCAGCGTGGATTATAAGCACGTCTGGTTTTCTTTTCCTCTTTCCAGATATTTCCGCATCTTTTGCAATGAAGGGTGTTCAGGAGACTATACACCTTTTCGCTTGCACAGACCGGACACCTCACTTGCGTCACAATTCATCACTTCATCTGCAGGTAAAACCATTGACTCTTTCATGAACATATAATTCATATAAGGATACATGGAAATACGTTGCTGGATATTTATAGATTTCATTTCAAAATTTTTAAACCATTCAGGGCGGCAATATTGTTCCTTGTATACATTTTCAGGATATTTGTATTTTCATTTTTTATATTCTAAAAGGCAACAATTAAAAAAAAAAAGCACTATTGAATTACTCTAGCACTATATTTTTTCCCGGATCTTCATGGAGCGAATCGAACGCACAGCAAGGTCTGGTCATAGGGTGTCCTGTCCGTTATGCGGTCATACAGACGTACACTACCGGAAGGAAACAGACACCTGGGCCTGCGGGCACTGTGACTACAGCTGGTATACCATCGAACGATGTGACATTCAACGGAACCGGGAACCTTAAAGCCATTTCCGGCGGAGTATCACGATATACAACAGTGCCGGGACGTCAATACGCTGCGATACTTCCGGAATAAAAAGAGAACAGGGGGGAATCAGAACCCGGCAACCGGCAGGGTATTCGTCTCGGTATATGCAATGAAGAGGAACAACGCAAGCAGGACCAGGATGAGCAGCGGGATCAACACGGCAAGGATCACGGCTCCCAGCGCCCGGGCGGTTGAGATCCCATGGAGTTCGCGAACACCCAGGATGGAAAGGACAAGAGACCAGATCCCTGCAAGGAACCCGACCAGGGGGATCCACCCCAGCAGGAGGGCAGGGGTTTCCCCGAATGCTAGTGCCTTTAAGGTCTCCCGGTAGCCTTTCCTGCCGCCGAACAGGTAAACCCAGAGATGCAACCAGGCTGCTCCGATGAACAGGAGGACCAGGGCAACGATGATCATCAGGACAGCAATAATAACAATCCCGGATCCCGACATTGTTCCGATGCCGAGCCTTTCAAACATGCCGTTAAACACTGTCCACATCGATGAGAGTGAAACCAGCATTATGAGGACTGAAAGAGCGGTGTTGATGAGCACAAGGACCAGGAAATACATGAGGGTGTCATTGTAATCGGTATCCTTTACATTCCGGAAGGTTTCTACCGGCGAGAGGACAAACCCCTTTATCAGCTCAAGATATTCCATGAGGATTGTGTCGCCCGGGTGGGATTTAAATATATTTTTTTAGTGGAGCGGCTTTTCAATGAGGCAGAGTGTGATGAGCTGTTGGTGGAATGGCCGCTCCCCGGGGTAGCAGGGCCCGCTCGATTCCGGAGAGTAGCGACAGGAGGCCTGGGCCGCAGTAAAGGATTATCGCCGGCCTGCCATCCAGAGCAGACCACATCCTCTGAAGGAACAAGGAGCCGGACAATGTGCCCGACGATGATCTTTCCCATGCAAGCTTGTTATATCGGGAAAAAACCAGGGCTTCCCACCGAACGGTTCATCTCCCGCTCCATGCACGTCCCATCCGGTCCCTCGCTCCATGTGCCCTGATCAACGAAATGACCGTTCTTATTGCAGATTTTGCACAGAAGGTGAGCTTTATACACTGTCCCGCACTATGAGGGCTTGATCTGACAGGTGACTATCA
>JBGOZZ010000110.1:0-5170 GCA_041480465.1 Methanoregula sp.
CATGAATTTTCCATCCTGATCAATAACACTGAACTCCTTAATGATAAAGTCCGAGACCCAATCTACCAGATTGATCCGGCACGAGACAAAATTACTATCAATATAACAGATCTGAAATCAACACTAAATACCACTCGAAAGGATTGTTTCAATATAAATCTTACCCGGATATATGCAAAAGATCCGGCATTTGTAAGGATACAGCTTGTTACTAATCCTGTTATTGATGGTGTACAATACACAGACATCAATACAGAAGCATTGTACAACTCCGAACTACCATTTGTTAATAACAATGTTTCACTGATACTCAATCCAAGCTTTATCCCATGGTCGAATTACCCGCAGGTTTACCTCACACTTTCATTCAATCTGGTTAATAATGCGTCAGCACCGCCCGCATTAAATTGTCCAGCATACGCGGGAAGCAGATTTTTAAATAATTCGATAACTTCAGCCTTTGATTATAACTATGATTCGAAAAATGTTACACAACCCGTACTCATCGATGGTGTGCTCGAGGTGGATACCGGGTCAGGATACAGGACGGTAACAGGACCGTCACCCGTGGCATTTGTCCCCAATTTCAAATATGAGATCCTGAGTGGTGCTCCGACATTCACGGTGAGATTCACGGATCTGACAACCGGCTTAGGAGTGGGGGGAGAGTGGGATTGGGACTTTACCAATAACGGTACAGTTGACAGCATCCTAAATAACCCCACCTATGACTACAATCTTGCCGGCGGTGCAGGCATCTATACAGTAAAAATGACCGTGAAGGATGCCTCTCATCCGAATGCTTCCATTACCAAAAATGTAGATTTATCAAAACCCGTTGCCGGATTCACTTGGAATCCCACAACCGGGACTGCACCACTTACGGTAACATTTACCGACACATCAACCGGTGGCGCACCCTCTACCTGGGACATGGACTTTGGGGACGGCTCAACTCACGGTTCAGGTTCAGGTCCTTGGAGCCATACCTATACTGTCGGAAATACGTACACGACAACCTTGACAGTATCGAACATCTTTGGCAGCAGTTCTGCCACAAATTTGGTCATCGTCACTCCACCGGCGCCACCTACGTTCGTATCAGCAGCGACCAATACTGCCGGAACCGTGATCACCATCACCTTTAACAAGGCGATGGCCGACCCGGCCGGCAAACACGGCCAGTTCTCTTATAGAATCGGCGCCGGAACTGCCCAGTCGTTCAGTGCAGCCGCTCTCAACGCAGACACCACCAAAATTGACCTGACGACATCTGGCACGGCAATTAAATACGGTGATGTAGTTACGGTTCGCTACACGGCAGGGACCGTATTGGCTGCGGACAATGGAGTACTTGCAACCTTCGCATACCAGCCCGTAACCAACAATATGGCCGCGCCCCCATTAGTTGCGGACTTTACCTGGGTGCAAAACGCAGGTTTCGGTAATCCTCACAGAATTACGGTTACGGATTCGTCTACTGGTGGAGCGCCGACATATGCAGTAACCCGAGATTGGAATTGGGGTGACGGCACCGCTCATGGATCAGGTTCACCTACGAATCATAACTATGCATCAAGCGGATCAAAAACAGTGACCCTCATCGTTACTAGGACTATTGATGGCGCTACGAGCACAATAACGAAAACTGTTACGGCACCATGATGCAGCACCCAATTTTTTACTCAAGTTTTTTTGAGTGATTTTGTGACATCCGACAACACGTGATTCCGATGAAATTTAAAATGTGTGACCGCTCTTGGGAGCTTTGCCCCGCCACTCGGACATCCCAATTACAATCCACTCGCAACACAGATGGGTGGATAAAATGAGGGACAGGCACGTTTCCTCTTAATATGTCTGGAATATGTTTAATTATATTAATAAAAAAATTACACGCACACTAATTCTTTTTATTATGCGATTTTACGTAATCACTAAAATTATTATCCTGATCTTTCCTTCCCAATTAGCATTAACAGCATCGTCCGGTACTTCATCCTCAGATCTGGCAGAAGTATAATGTATTTCAAAACAACCAATATAAAAATTGAAAATTTAATAGCTAAAAAGAATACCAATATTTATATCTGTTCTTCTCTAAATAAACCATTAAGGAAGAATATGCGCAGAAATATCCCCAAAATTTTCGCGATCTTACTATTGAATATCCCGATCCTGTGCAGCATGCGCATTTTGCTACCATCAGGAGTCGTGCTGACATGATAAACTCTGACGGACAATTATATACCATTGAAGGTTTTGCAGCAGGCCTGATAATGCTCATGACAGCATATCTGGTCGTCAATGCGACATCGGTATATACCGCTGGAGATACCCATATCAGCGATATGCAACTGGAAGCACTGGGCAGCGATGCGCTCACGATGATGGGGACACCGACGGATACCGCAATGTATTTGTCCGATACCAACCCTCTCCGGATGATCATAGAGAACCCCGTCAGCGTTCCTAACGCAACATTCAAAGCCTTATTTTTTAACCTCACCAATAACCAGACAGGAGTTCCCATCGATTACAACAATATCGATTCAACAATGGATTATATCCAGTTTAATGCGACCTATACCTGTCGGGATGTGACGGATAATAATATCACAAGCTACCCTGTTAGTTATTCCCGTAACCTGACCGGCGGAGAACATACGGTAAGGGCGACTAAGTGGGTTATTGTGAATAAAGACGCATCGGTCGCTGTGCCGTTTTGCGGCAGTACAACAAAACAGGATCGCGCCATTCTCGTGGAGGTGCTATTGTGGCGAGACTGAACGATGACGCACAATGGATCATCCTGATGGGATTTTTGGTAAGTTTCAGCTTTTTCTTCCTGGCGGTGGTTATCAACCAGTCCACAGTTGTAGGACAAACAACCGCAGAAAGTGTGATCGAATTCCCGAAAAATGACATCCATGATGTCAGGCAGGTGATCGGTCAGTCAGTGAATACGAAGAATTTTGACGTGGTGAAAGCAGACATTAAAGTCCTCTCAATGAACCGGAAAGGTTCGGTGGTAGATTATTCGAATTTCACTGCCGAGAACATCACGTATATCCAGATACATTACAATAACGGGGTGACAGAATATAATGAGAACTGGTCATATCTGTAACCGGCTGCATAATAATGAAAGTGCCGTAGCGAACCTGATTGAGTATCTCATGGTCACTGCAGTGATCATGGGCCTGTTTATCGTGATGCTCCTTCTTGTAAACACTAATATCTTGGAAGATCCCGCCAACAGGCTGGTTTATGTTGCCTTTACGGATATCGGTAATGGTGTTTCCACGCGGATGATCGATGTATACGCCATATCACCGACAGATGGCACGGTTTTCACAAAATTTGACATCCCTGACGATATCGCAGGAAAGGATTATTTCGTTGAAGTCGGGACGCGTCAGAATATGGTTAATCTTGCTATGAATGACCAGTATATCAGGGTATCCCGTGGTTTTCTTACAACGGATATTGCCCTCGCAGGAATCGGAGCTACCCGCAATGTGAGCGGAAGCACTACAGGAAGGGGAATAAACACGATCTGTTATAATTCGAGTGGGGTTATTGAAGGTGTGAAATGTTGATAGTAACACGGCAATCAACGAGATTAGATGACCAGGGAGTTTCCGAATCGATAGGATTCATGCTCATCTTTACCATAGTGATCGCAGGTATCGGTCTGGTGACACTGTACGGATACCCGCTGCTCCTTCAGCAGCAGGTGGGTGCGGATGAGAAGATCATGGAAAAGAACATGATTGTATTGCAAAACGACATTAAAAGCCTGGCATACAAGACTGTGCCGTTCAAAGAGACTTCCCTGAAAATTGGTGGGGGTTCGCTGACGGTATACAATTCAAGTTATACTCCCACATCCTCCAGCATCACTATCTATAACTCAACAGGAACCAGATATGTAGATTCATTCACACCCGGCGAACTACGCTATGAATCCGTCAGTGCCCAGACAGATATCTCGCTCCAGAATGGTGCAGTGGTGATGCGCCCACGGATTAGTCCAGGATCGGTCATGCTTGCAGAGCCCCGCTGGTTCTATGATGCGAATGCAAATACAATGGTAATTAATCTCATCAATATCACCAGTTCCAGTATTATGGCAAAAGAAGGCATCGGAACCGTTCAGATGACGCTCGGGGAAACCAATTACACATATATCCAAGATATTAGCGAACCTCTCTACGTAGATTACACATCTGATGCGGTGCAGGATTACTCAGTTGCCTGGGATAACTATTTTACCGGTTCATTGAATATGACTCTCCCTCTCCCCCAGCCAGCCCCACCTGCGAGAAAATATCAATTGCCGACTGATACCACTCGCCCCGCAACCCTTGTCATCAAAAAATATGAAGTTCAGATAAAAAATATCTGATTTTACCAGTCAATTTTTTTTATGCATTAGCCAAAACATCTTTCAGCATATATTTTGCCGCAGAGATTGACGCCTCTTTGAGAAATCGCCATGTCATGTTCCCATGAAGTCCGGAGGATTCATTCAGGTACCAGCCGGAGAACTGTATTTGAACATGTGAAATCACCATTTTAGAGAGTAAATACTAATAGCCGGGATTAACAAGGAGGTATCCAATTGTCATCTCATCGGGAGAGGTGGTCTGGTATGCGTGAGGAATCTACAAAAAAAGGGTTAATCAAGTTTGATGAATGTCATACCTTTCGAGCTGTAGGTGTAGTTACCACAAGACTGAGAAGTTGCTATTGAGGTGCCGGCTTTTGTAACAATCTGAATTGCGTAATTGCCCGGAGGCACTGTCCTCATATCAAATTGTGCACTTCTTGATCTAATGTCATCTCCGGTGACAGGGTAACTCCCAGCATAAAACGGTACGTGGGCACCTGATTCAGTGATATACAAGACTTCATCGGATATAGTACCTGCCGGGCCGGTATAGGTCGTGGTCCATGTTATCGGCAGGATAACCGTTTGTTGTACTTGTGCTGGGCAGGAACTACTCACAGTAATTGTTAGAGGGGTAAAACCGGTTGCGTTGAGGGATGGCACTACGTTAAGGAAGGTATGGGGCAGGGTCAAAGGTTCTGTACCATTGAAGAGTAAGACCGAATTTGGGCCGAATACATCAATGATGCCACTCTTTTTGACTTTCAGCCGGAA
>JBGOZZ010000111.1:0-5138 GCA_041480465.1 Methanoregula sp.
TGATGCCTGGGGAGACGTTCCCAAAATCATAATATAACACTAAATTTTTTGCCGTTAAGGGGACCTCAAAATAGATTGACCTGCTTAAAGTTTGATTTTTGTCGAGGTCCGTCAGATAACTCGCGCTGGTATTACTGGTTCCCTGATTGATTATGGGGTCAAATCTGTTGCCTTCAGAATCCCTGATACTGAAATCCCCGCCTGATACCGTTATGGTATCAGGGCCGATATTTTTCACACTGGTACTGACAAAGACAAAAGTATATCCGGTCTTTGCATATTCAACCTGCATAACCGCAGGACCCCCGTATTTATACGCAATCCCTTTTTGCACTGAATATACCGTTACCTGTTGTTCAGAGTTCTGGGCAGTACCTGGGAGAGGTACCTTCACGGGTGAGGGAACAACCACTGGTGCTGGAGGAATTACCTTAAACCTCGTCCAGCCTTCATCGAGCAACGGCTGCATCTCGCTCGCGTTCACGGTGAGCCCGAAACGGTACGTCTCCAGGCAGACATCGCAGGCCTGGCATGACACCTGGTCAAGCTGGATCTTTTTCACATCCCTGACATCGATGCTGTAGACAGATATGTAATAGCTCTTTATTATCTCCTCATCGGTCGGCGCCCGTATGTATACCCTTCCGGAGTTCTCTTCCCAGACCTGCCATGGTGTTTTCTCGCACATCTTTGGCTGGTACGAGAGTAATAGTTCAGAGCCGATTATGAACTGGCCCATCTCGTCCCATTTCTCATCAATCACTGCCGATTCCACGTTGCCGTCAACTATCGTGATCTTGATTGTATGCGCCGTGATGAGCTGGGCAGTCACCTTCCCTGACCGGTCGCCGTAGCCTGCATGACTGCTCGTGAATGTGTAGGTGAGTACGTGCCGGACAGGGAATGACTCCTGCTGGACATAATTAACAAATCCGAGGCCTGAGCCGTCATACTTGTAGGTGGGCGCTTCCCGTATCCAGGACTCTGCGAGTGCCTTTATCTGGCTCTCGTCAAGCGTCCTCGTGAATTCGACGGTCTCCTGGAGCTTCTCCCGGATCGTTACCAGGCCTGACGGCAGGTACTGGTTATAGTTGTAGGTCGTCACGGTTTTCGTCTTCCCGTTCGCTGCGAACGTTATATCCGTGAAGCCAACGTCGGTCACGTGGTTCTGGCCTTCATCATACCGGTCACCATAGGAGGCAAAGTTGTTGTCAGAGAACACCTTCACAATCGCGTTGAACTGCTCTGTTGTCAGGTTCTTCTGGAATCTCTGGGTAATATTGCCGTCCGCTGCATGTATGGTCAGTGTGGCGTTATCCTTTGTTACCACCAGTTCCTGTATTGCGTACGCCGGCGCGACGAACCCGCCGTAGAATTTGTACGTGATGACGGCGTTGCTGGTGTCAGATTGCTGGACCTGTGTGCATGCTGCGATCATCGCCACCGCTATGAGCAGCAATGCGAATAGTCCTATTATTTCAGGTTTTTTCATGGTTTCTCACGCCTCGTCAGAAGGTAATTTTCGGTACGTATGATAATGCGGGGTTATTCATAAACCCTCTTTTGGATGCAATGTGAATTGCATTTATCTTATAGTCGGAATACAGCGGGGGTCAGTAGGATACACTGAATTGAATACCGGTTGCAATCATCCTGGAAGCACATTCCAATTATAAGCGGTACATCCTATCCGGCATCGTGTCAGGGTATAACCTTTCACAATCACTAAAACATGTCTGCTTATAACCCATCATAAACCAACATTTATGTAGGGGTATAATCTTACACATTACTGTGACAACGCTCTTCGAGATGCTCGCAAGCCAGAACCCGTGGTGGAGCGGACAGCCGTTTGATACCGGCAGGGAGCGGCAAAAGTACCTTGGAACAATCCGGCGGTATCTCAAAACGGACGAGATCATCGTGCTCAGTGGTGTGCGGCGCTCGGGAAAGACCACGCTGCTCTACCAGACTATCCGGCAGCTCATCACCACACACAAGGTGCCCCCCAGGAACATCCTCTTTGTCAACTGCGACGATCCGGAGATCGCAGGACGGAAGAACGTACTGCTTGAAGCCGTCGACACCTACCGCAGGGAAATCGCGGTCAAAGGTATGATCTATCTTGTCTTTGATGAGGTCCAGGCAGTGGAAAACTGGGAAAGGGAGGTCAAATCACTCTACGACCGCAAACACTGCAAAATCATCCTGTCCGGCTCCTCATCGTACCTTCTGGACTCGCAGGTCTCCACCCTGCTCTCGGGCCGGTACCTCTCCGTACCTGTCTTCCCGCTGGATTTTGCTGAGTATCTTAGTTTCCATGCAATAGTACTGCCCAGGGACGCTACCTCACGTGCAGCAAAAAAATATGAAATTACCACTCACCTCAGGCAATACCTCCATGAGGGCGGTTTTCCGATTGTCGTGCTCCAGCAGGATGAACGTACGAAACAGGATTATCTCAAGGCATATTACGACAGCATCGTGTACCGGGATATCATCCGGACGAACGTGGTACGGAACCAGAAAGCTCTGGCAGGTCTTCTCCACTATCTCTTCACGAATATTGCCTCCCCGTATTCGTACCGCCGCCTAAAAGAGATGCTCGGGACCGACATCGACACGGTCAGGGACTATATCCATTTCGCCGGCATCGCAAAGATCCTCTTTGAAGTCCAGGCTTTCTCATACTCGCTGCCGGCCCAGGCACGACAGAACAAGAAGATCTACTGCATTGACAACGGGCTCCGCAACGCAGTCTCGTTCCAGTTCTCTAAAGACGAGGGAAAACTTGCCGAGAACCTCGTCTTTGTAGAACTGATGCGGTCCGGTCAGATGCCGTATTACTGGAGGGGGACCCGGGAAGTGGATTTTGTCATACAGTTAAAAGACAACACCCTGAGCGCAATCAATGTCTGTTACAGCGATGCGATTCCCGAACGCGAATATGAAGGCCTGAAAGAATTTGCCAAAGAATTTGACGGGAAGGTGAGCGGGCTCCTGATCCTGACAAAGGATTACGAGGCACGGGATGGGGAGATTACCTGCATGCCGCTCTGGAAATGGCTTCTGGAGGAAAAAGAGAACCGGTGATTTCTCCGTATCTACCCCAATTATCCGTTGTATCACCAAACCATAAGAAACCTGATCTTCCATACCCCAATCCGGGCCCTGTATAGTCCCTAATTGTCCATCCGGCCGATCCATTTCCGGTATATATTGCAAAAAACACCGAATTCCGGCACATGTTTTCAAACAGAGTGTAATTCCTCGTTTTCCAGTAAAAATACGCATTTAAAGGGCAGGAAAATGTACGCTAATGTACGCTAATGGTGGGCAAAACTCAGGGAGGCGGGCAGGGTAGCATGGTCAGGAGGAAAGGAAGGGCTGTTTTGAGGATCGGAATTCCGGAAGAGGATCATGGGGAACATGCTCTTTACCAAAACCTCTTCACCGTCGGAGACCTGCTCCTTACCAGGAGTACTCTGGCCTCAAAATATGTCTTATTCACGAAAAAAAGAGCTCATTATTTTATGAAAACCTCATATTTTACCCGGTTTAGCTGGATTCGGCACAAAACGGGCTCAGAAAAGTGCGTCAATAGGCCCCTTTAGAAGGCGGATCGGTTGTAAGATGGGCTGGAGGAGGGGAGATTGAAAGGATGAGGGTTTTAGGGCATATAATCGGATCATCTTCACATCGGATAACGAGATGAATTTTACACGTAAAATCTGGCCGACCCCCTCATCATACAAAAAGTCCTGGTGGAACGTACTAAACAAGGGGTTGTCGGAGCTCAAACGGGGGGCATTTTGGGCTTTATTTGGATTTTTGTAGGAAACAGGGGCTGGATTAGACCCGGATATATAAGGTTGTCAGCCCATGAAACAAGAAGAATTTTGGGGGAGACTGGCGATTACCCGGGGTTTTGGGTAACAACATTTTGAGAATCCGGTGTAATAGCGGTGGTGCGGTTGGTATACCCGGAGGATGCGGTAGTGGCCGGGAATTTTATTTGATCGCCCGGGATCACGGTAAAAGATCCGGCATCAAAATACCTTTGTAGGGCAACAGCAATTATGGTACTGGGATTTCCAATGGCAAGCGAGGCAGTTTCGCTCAATACCGTTCTTGAATACGTGGACAAGCTCGATATCGAAGACCAGCAATACCTCCAGGAGATCATCCGTCGCAGGCTTATCGATGCAAAACGATCGGCTCTTGTACGCCGGGCTAAACAGGCGAAAGATAGCATGCGGAAACGCACGAACCGGAGCGGAACGGCAAAAGATCTCCTGGCGGACCTGAATGGTTGAACTCCTCTGGGACGAGCGGTTCAAAAAGATCTACAAGAAGTGGTCCAACCAGCACCCGGAGTTGAAAGCACAGTTCACCAAAAAAATTGTCTTGTTCGAAAAGGATCCGTTTCACCCTTCCCTTAAAACACATACCCTGAGTGGAATCCTGAAAGGGCTCTGGTCGTTCAGGATTACCTACGAGCACCGGCTTGTCTTTGATTTTGTTGACGAAAGCAGGACCAAAGTTGTCCTGATAGATATTGGATCTCACGAAGAAGTGTATTAGATCTTTTTCCAATTCCTCACTCCTATCCGGCGCTGTCAGTTGGTTCTGTACCAGGCTGGCTGTATGCAATGTTCGAGAGCAGGTCGGCCTCTGCATTCTGTTCTCGTGGTATCCAGATGAATCTCGTTTTCCTGCCTGCCAGCAACCTGCGGATCTCCGGGACAAACTTTTTTGAGGTCTCTGATTTTATCTGCCAGGTACCATTCATCTGATGGATGACAAGCTGGGAATCACCTTTGATCACGATCTCGTCATCACCACCATGCCGGCATATCCATTCCGACGCACGTTTCAATGCAGAATATTCTGCAACATTGTTCGTCATCCCGGCACCAGAGCCAACCACTCCGGATTCACTTTTCACTTTTTTCCAATCCTGGTAAATCACGTAACCGTATGTTGCCACGCCGCCGGGGTTCCTGGGCCTGCATAACCCGTCAAAATATATCGTGATCATGTTGAGCACCCATCTCCTGAAAAATTCGGGCACTCCGTGACACAGAGGCTGCACCGGATCGTTGCCGTCCGGGCGATCCATGGTGCAAGAGGGGCCA
>JBGOZZ010000112.1:0-5015 GCA_041480465.1 Methanoregula sp.
GGGATTCCTGTATCAGGAATTATTGCAATAAATATCGGAATGATCGATCACACCCGCATACGATTATTTGCTGAGGGCATATCGAAAATTATTGTATCAACGGGTAAAGAAACAACCCTCTCTTTTGCTCACCAGACCTTCCCTGCCGAATCAGTTTCCATCGTCCCGCAGGCCGTTATTGATGATGTTGTAAAAAAGTCACTGGAACTGGTTGTTCTCTCATTGCTCGATAAACCGATATCCGGCAATGACATTATCCACGAGATCCATAACAGGTATAATGTGCTGATCCCCCAGGCAAGGGTATACATGCTCCTCTATGATCTCGAGCAGAACGGGTACATGGAAATTAGGATGTCCGGAAAATCCAAGCTGTACTGCCCGACTGAGAAAGGCAGGAAATACATCTCGCAAAAATTAAATGACATTAAATTGGTCTTTAAGCATATTTTGGGGGAAAGAATCGATGAAATTAAGGGTAACCGCGAAAAAGGTTAAAGATTTCTGAAGCCCGGCAGACCGCTTTTTTTGCACGTACCATCATAATGGGATACGGTCACCTTCACCATTCGTACAAATGCATCACCTTTTTGATGGTAATGCATAAGCGAAGCTGAATATAGTGGAAATGATATCTCCACTGGCACTCATTTTCTCCGAATTCTCCAGGAACAGATGCTATGGATGGACATGATTCTTTACAATCAGGATCTGTTATGGTGCGGAGCGTAATATTTCTGATTTTGAAACAAATACTGAAAAATCCGGATATCTATATCTTCTGGATAGAACTATTGTGTTTCGTGGGTGATCCCCCACAGGGAGGTGGAATGGCGAGTCGGGTGAAAAGCCCCTCATCTGGCCTTGTAAGGATTTCGGGAGAAATCCTTAAAAAAGGACTACCCCAGATGCAGGTTATCCAGGGAATTTTTGAACCGACCAAAGTATGTCATAATTTCAATTGCTCCAGAGGAAACAATGCCTGAGTACACCTTGGCAGTCAGTATCTGTAACCTCTGCCCGATTCATGAGGTACCTGCTGCCAGCCAGCCTCAATAAAAATTAACCCATCGATTTTTTTCAGGTGATGAGTGATGATATGGTAAAAATATCAGGTCTGCAGAAAACAGCCTTCCGTAAAAAAATCATCCATGGGGTCTGAACATCATGGTCCTGTACAGCGGAAAGGAAATTCAATCAAACGAGATCGCGGAGCCGGTTACAACTCTCCTCGATGAAGGTAAATATTTCCGGGTTATTGCAGAATTTCCGGATATATCTGAAGAGAGGATCCAAATAGATCTGGAAAATACTATGTTGGCGATCTCTGCAACTGAACCAGAGTCGGGAAAAAAATATAAAAAAATAATCACGCTTCCTCTCGAGGTAAGATTAGATAAAAAGAAGTTCCAGAATGGGATTCTGGATCTTATCCTGGAAAAAAAATCCGGTAAGTCAGAGTAATTGTGAATATGTTCCATTATAGATTATTATCGTTTCAAAATTTGTATCAAAATCTGTTATTTGAGAAAGAACCTATAAAAGTCTCTATTCTATACACGAACGGTGAGGATTATTCCAGTACCTGGAAATTCCGTTAGTATATTTAAATCTGACATGGAAATTGATCGAATCCTGAAAAATTACCCTGCTACACATGGTAATTTCTATAACCAGAGCGCGCCTGTATTTCACCGGATCGGAACAGGCTGTCCTGTAAGCGGGTGTACCCGATGTGAAGTATCTGATTGTTTTTACGCTGATTTCATTCATAGTTACTGGGGTTGTCCCGGGGGCGATTGATATATAAAGAGAAAAGCCGGATGGATCGGTAAAATTAGTTAGACCGGCTGTCGCCGGATTCGAACAAGGTAAAATACTATGAATCAGAAGTCAAGCAAATGGTTTGACTTGTTTAAAAGGGGAAGAATTAACCCATGCCAGAGACATACAGAGGATTTGAAGAGGGTCGGAATCCGACTGAGTGCACCGTCATACATGGTACGTTTCGGGAAGACCGGCACTCGCATGGAATACCCGATACATATTCCAATGTAAGAAATCCGGACCTCATGGATTGGGGGGATTGCTCTACTCAGGGGATGATGTAACGGAGGACAGGGAAAAGAATGTCGGAAGAGATGGAACAATTAAAAAAAGATCTTGATGAACATATGCATCTTGCAGAAGAGCGACTCGACCGATTGAAATACCTGCAGGCGGAATTTGATAATTATCGCAAATGGTCTGAAAAAGACAAAGCGGCGATCATCGCACTGGCAAATGAGAACCTGATCAAAGATCTCCTTGTCATACTGGATGATTTCGACCAGGCTCTGCCCTCTCTCGAACAGGAAAAGAACAAGGAGGGGATGATGATGGTCCGGAAAAAAATGTTAAAAATCTTAAAAGAGTACGGCTTGCAACCCATCGAATGCAGGGGGAAAAAATTTGATCCGCATTTCCACGAGGTAATCTGTACTGAGAGATGCCAAGAAGAACAGAACACTATCCTCGAAGACCTTGGGAAAGGTTACCAGTTAAAATCGAAGGTCATCAGGCCGTCGAAAGTAAAGATCGCAGAACATGTTACTGAAAATGAAGGTGAGAACAATGGCTAAAGAGAAAATTATCGGAATTGACCTCGGTACTTCCAATAGTGAGGCTGCGGTAATGCTTGGCGGAAAACCAACCATCATTCCTTCAGCTGAAGGTGCGACAGTTGCAGGAAAGATGTTTCCGTCGTATGTGGCGTTCACCGCAGATGGCCAGCTTCTGGTAGGTGAACCGGCACGACGGCAGTCTGTGAGTAATCCGGAAGGGACGATCACGGCTGCCAAACGAAAGATGGGAACCGGCCACGTTTACCGGATCTATGGCAAGGAATATACACCCCAGCAAATCTCCGCATTTCTTCTGCAGAAGATAAAGCGGGATGCTGAGGCATTCCTGGGAGAACCGGTAACAAAAGCCGTGATTACCGTCCCGGCTTATTTCAATGACAACCAGAGGACAGCAACCAAGGATGCAGGAAAAATTGCGGGGCTTGACGTGGTCAGGCTCGTAAACGAACCCACCGCAGCATCAATGGCATACGGTCTGGACCGCGGGGGAGAATACAAGATCCTTGTCTTTGATCTTGGCGGAGGCACTCTCGATGTGACCATAATGGAATTCGGCGGCGGGACGTTTTCTGTGCTTGCCACATCAGGTGACACCCAGCTGGGCGGCACTGATATGGATAATGCTGTGTTCGAATGGATTGCCGACGAATTCAAAAAACTCGAAGGTGTCGATTTAAGAAACGACAAAATGGCAATCAACCGGCTGAAAGAAGCGGCCGAAAAGGCAAAAATTGAACTTTCAACCGTGCTGGAAACTGAGATAAACCTTCCCTATGCCACTGCCACCCAGACCGGCCCGAAACATCTCTCCATGAAGCTGAGCCGCTCAAAACTCGAACAGCTGGTAGAACCGATTATCAAACGATGCATCCATCCATTTGAACAGGCGTTAAAGGATGCAAAACTGACGAAAGATGATATCCAGAAAGTAATCCTTGTCGGAGGCCCCACCAGGATGCCCATAGTCCAGAAATTTATCGAGGACCATATTGGAAAGAAGGTGGAAAGAGGGATCGATCCGATGGAATGTGTTGCGATCGGCGCTGCAATCCAGGGTGCGATCCTGGGCGGCGAGATCACGGATATGGTACTCCTTGACGTGACGCCCCTGACACTCGGTATAGAAACGCTTGGTGGTGTCAGGACCCCGTTGATTGAAAGAAATACAACGATTCCTACCAAGAAAAGCCAGATATTCTCCACCGCAGCGGATTACCAGACTTCAGTCACCATCCATGTGCTCCAGGGTGAACGCCCTATGGCAAGTGACAATGTAAGCCTCGGGCAGTTCAATCTCGTCGGGATTCCTCCCGCACCACGGGGTGTCCCCCAGGTCGAGGTCTCATTCGATATCGATGCATCGGGAATTCTCAATGTGTCGGCAAAGGATCTCGGTACAGGAAAAGAACAGAAAATGACGATCACGGCTTCGACAAAACTGGCAGAGAATGATGTCAAGAAGATGGTGAATGAAGCTAAACAGTTTGAAGAACAGGATAAGCAGAGAAAAGAAGAAGTTGAGATTCGCAACGCTGCTGATTCCCTGATGTATACGGCGGAGAAGACAAAATCCGATCTTGCCGGCAAACTGAGCACCGAACTGGTCGATAAGCTGAACGCGGCAATCGTGGCAGTTAAGTCAGCCCTGGAAGGAAAGGATACAGCTAAAATCAAGTCAGAGACAGAAAAGCTCCAGAAAGTACTGGGAGAGGCAGGAACTGCTGCATACCAGGAGGCTGCACAGCGCCAGGCACAGGAAAGTGCCGGTCCGCAGGGGGGTGCAGCGGGTGGCGAACAGTCCCACCAGGAGGCAACCGGCCCCGGCGGAGAGAAAGTTGTCGATGCCGATTTTAAAGTCAAGGATGAGAAATAATCATTTTTCCCGGCACTCATGGCAAAAGGGGATTACTATGAAATTCTGGGCGTGAAAAAAGACGCATCCCAGGACGAGCTGAAAAAGGCGTTCAGGCATCTTGCCCGAAAATATCATCCGGATCTCAACAAAGGCAGTAAAGAGGCCGAAGAAAAATTCAAAGAGATCAATGAAGCCTACCAGGTTCTGAGTGATCCGCAGAAAAAATCGCAATATGATCAGGTAGGACATGCCGCATTCAAACCGGGTGATTTTACCGGGGCCAAGACTCCCAGTTATGATGACCTGTTCAGGGATTTTGGGCTGGGTGATATCTTCGATGCTTTTTCCACGGGTTCACGGAGGACACGGGGCAGGGCAGGGGCTGATCTCAGGTATGATCTCGAAATATCCCTTCCCGACGCGTTTTACGGCACGAAAAATACTGTAGCAGTCCCCCATGATGTTGAGTGCGGGACCTGTCACGGCACAGGTGCGCAGCCCGGTTATATGAGGGCCTGTCCAACCTGTAAAGGGAC
>JBGOZZ010000113.1:0-5013 GCA_041480465.1 Methanoregula sp.
CTGAGTAAGATACATAAGCCCCCCGCATTCTGCATACACTGGTATCCCTGTATCGACAACATGTTTCAATTCCCTGGTGCATTCTGATGATTCCAGCAAAGGAAGGTACAGCTCCGGGTACCCCCCACCAAAATAAAGGGCATCAACATCGGGAATTGGATCCTGCAGAGGACTAAAAAAAAGCAGGTCTGCACCAGCATCCCGAAGACGATCCAGATTATCCTGGTAGTAAAAACAGAATGCATCATCCAGCGCCACTCCTATGGTGGCACGAATCTGTTTCTTTTTTCCAGCTCGTGGAATTTTTTTTTGTGGGTTTAACGTCTGACTTTCATTCGCACATCCAATAATTGCATCCAGATCACAAAACTCCTCGACTAAACGTCCGAAATTTACCATCGATCCTGTTTCATGTGCCATCTTAAGACCAAGATGACGACTTTCAATCACGACATCTTTACTTCTTGGAATCCAGCCCAGCGAGGGGATTGCGAGAGAATTTTCAATCATCTGACGATGTCGCAGACTTCCCACACGATTCAGGATTACCCCGGCAATGGATAGTGTTGTATCAAAATCATGGAATCCCTGGATAAGTGCCAGAACACTGCGGGACATCCCTTGTATATCAACAACAAGGACAACTGGTGCTTCCAGGATGCGTGCAACATGAGCAGTACTGGCAAAATCTGTTCCATCCATGCCGTCATACAACCCCATGACACCTTCGATAACCGCGATGTCAGCTCCATGTGTTGCATGTTCGAATGTCCGGGCAACTCCCTCTTCCCCCATCATGAACGGATCAAGATTCCGGCAAGGTCGCCTGCAGATACTGGTGTGATGCGAAGGGTCGATAAAATCCGGACCAACTTTAAAAGGCTGGACTTTTAAACCCCGGTTTGTCAGCGCTGCCATGACCCCGCTCGCGACCGTGGTTTTGCCACACCCGCTTTGAGTGCCGGCAATGACAATACGCGGAATAGTCATCCTGACCCTCCATCCATCATTTTTACGACGACAGGAATCCCGCTTTCCTTCACGTAGGCATCTACCCGCCGGTATACGCGATCGACCATATTTTCGGTTGTCATGATCAAAGAATCTTCGCCAAGAAGTGCCTTGAGAATGCATTTGTCAATGACACCATAGGTAAAATCCAGTTGGATCCGCTCATTTTCTGCACGCTGTTTCGCCCGGGTCCCCATAGCTCCGGTTGAAATGACCGGCTGTTCCAAACGCCATGCTGAGAATGATTCAGGGCTGTGCCGGTCGACATTGTATATCGTTATCATTCCGGGTCTGGCACAGGAATATGTTTTCTCAAATATAATTTCGATACCCTGCATCATATCGAGGACCGTGCGGGGGTTCTTTCCCTGCAGACAAAAGCCCCTTTTCTGCAGTTCCATATGCAATTCAAGAAGTGTCGGGAGGGACAGGTGCGCCCTGCGTACATATTCCGGGTTACCAAATGCTTTTTCAGGAATACCCTCCTCAAGGATCGTTCCCTCAAGCATCAGTATCGCACGATCAGCCCACGGGTACGCCAGTTCGACATTGTGCGTGGAGATGATGATTGTCTTACCTTCATGATTCAATTCATCGAGAAGTTCCATAATATCTTCTGATCCTGATGGATCGAGACCGCTTGTTGGTTCGTCAAGGACGAGTACATCCGGATCCATCGCCAGGACTCCGGCAATAGCAACCCGTTTCTTTTCTCCACCGGAAAGGTGGTGAGGAGGGCGGCGTTCAAAACCTTCGAGCCCCACATGACGGAGTGCTAACGTTACGACCCTTTGAACCTCTTTTTCAGGATACCCGAGATTGGTTGGTCCGAATGCGACATCCTGATAGACTGTCGGCGCAATAATCTGGCGGTCCGGGTTCTGAAGGACGAATCCCACGCGTTTGCGCAGCATTCGCAGGGATGCAGTATCGTACTGAATCGGCTGGTTATCAAAGAGCAATACGCCAGAGCCAGGGCGGATCATGCCATTGAACATTGCAAGGAGGGTCGATTTACCCGCACCGTTTGGCCCGACGAGGGCAATTTTTTCTTTTTTCCGGATATGGAAGCTGATACCGCAGACTGCTTCCATACCTCGCGGATAACGATAGTGGATATTCCGTGCTTCAAGTATGATGCTGCTCATGCTTCTGACCTAGATTATGGTAATATTTCCTGAAAGGATCACCATCGCAGTCGAGAGGGATAAAAATGCCGCGAGGGCAAGGAGTGGTTTTCGTTCAACCGGTCGGTTTTCACCAAGGACTGCAAATTTCCCGATATAACAGCGTGCATCCATTGCCTGTATGAGGTCTTCACCGGCATCCCAGCTGGCAATAAAAGCAGCGCCGCACAGGGATGCACAGGAGTGTATGGATTCTTTTACCGTTGAATACCCTAGGCGCATGACCTGTGCCGTATAGATCTGCACTACCTGGTCCATCAGGATGAAGATGGTGCGGTAGATAATCATCATCAGTTCAATCATAATTTCCGGAAGCCTGCATTGCCGGAATACCGTAAAAATATTGGTCATGGGTGTCGTCAGTGATATAAAGCACATCGCGGACATTCCTCCAAGAACCCGGCAGAAGACAAATATACCCTGGTTTATGCTTTCCCTCGTAATGGACAGAGAGAACGATGGCAGGATATCCCATCTCCAGAATATATCATGTCCCCCGGAAATGAGGATGATGCCGGTAATGCTCATGACGGCGAACCAAAGGGGAACAATAAAAAGTTCTGCATAGGTTTTTGCATCCACCCTCGCGAGGAACAGGATTGCACCGGTAAGAACAAGAGCAATAAAAAGCGGGGGGATATAACTCGTTGAGAGAAGGCAAAGGAGGATCGCGCCGAGACCAGTTGCCAGCTTAAGGGGTGTGTTCACTTCCCTGAGTCCGTTCTTCTGGGCAATATCTTCCAGAAGTTCCTCAAACATACGAGTACACTTCTCTTTTATACCGATTATGCTTTCTTCTGCGAACCCATCCAGAACCCGAATACCCCCCCCACCAGAATACCTCCAACTGCTGCCTGGAGTGCAAAAAGACAGGACTCAATTTCCCCGCTTGGAGGTTTCCACTGGGGGATCAGCGGCTGGAAATTTTCCAAAGGTATACCGGATAGTTCTGCGATAAGCCCGGAGCCGACATTATCAGAACCGGCAAATTCCGCCCCGCTCATGGTCGAACCCGTGTAAAGGAATACGACAGAGAATGCTACGATGGCAATGACGGCAAAGGCTTCCAGGGTATATTTGAATTTCATGAAGCATCATCCCGTGCTGCATTGATCTTTTCTTCAGAGAATATTTTCAGCCGGATCAGGATATCGGGCTTGAGTGCCACGATATATTTGAACACGAGGGCAAGAACTACGCCTTCTACAATTGCAAGGGGGAGCTGCGTAACAGCAAATATACCCATAAACAGGACAAATGAACTGACAAATCCCCCGGTCTCGGCAGGGTATGCGAGGGCCAGTTCTAGAGAGGTCGTCACATAGGTAAACATATCGGCAAGGGCAGTTACCAGGAACACGGTCAGGTAGATATTCATGGAAGTGTTACGGAGCAACCGGTACACCGCATAACCCACGACTGGTCCAACGATACCCATGGAAACGATATTGGCTCCAAGAACGGAAAGCCCCCCGTGAGCAAGGAACAGGCTCTGGAACAGGAGCACGATTGCACACACCACAGCAGTAATCCATGGCCCGAATGATATGGTCGAGAGCCCGGTTCCGGTAGGATGGGAGCAACTCCCGGTGACGGAAGGGAGTTTTAAGGATGACAGGATGAAGATGAATCCGCCTGTTACTCCGAGGAGGGGGAGAGCTTCACGGTCAGCAGCCAGTACTTTTTTCAGCTGATACATGCCAAGCATGAGGCAGGGCAGTGCGATGATCCACCAGGCAATACACCACTGCAGGGGGAGAAATCCTTCCATTATGTGCATGATACCACCTTTTTATTCAACCGGTTACCGCAAATAAAATTTACTTGTGTTAATTCAAAATTATTTGTATAATTATGTTGCGCTCGTTGATATTTAAAATTTCTTAAAAAATACACTCTTAAAAATAGAATATTCCCTGGTCAGCCGCGTTTTTTCCTGTAATAGTAGACCAGATAAATTATGCCGATAAACGCTGCGACAATGATCGAGAGGTAAACAGGGTTTGAGAGTACTGTAGCAATACCAGCCGGAGACGTTACATTGACTTTTACCTTCATGGTGTCAGAAATATAGGTGTTATCGAGTGCATCCCGGTACCGTATTTCTGAATCGAGTCCGTACTCCTTTATTGTGGCCGAGCGATCGACACTCACTTCGTAGGATGCAACAATTGATTCACCCGGTTTGAGGTCTCCGAGATAAGCGATATCGTCATTACTCGTAAAAGGATCCACGGCACTGATTCTGCCCTGTGCGCTGTAGATGGTAGTCTCACCGGTATTCTCGTATTCGACATTGATGACTTTTTTACTGCCGGGATTCATTTCAGCCGGGGGTGAAACAACCTCAAAATCTACTTTGCCACCTACCGGTATTCCAATAGTATCGCTACGAGATGTTACAAAATCTCCGTCCTTGTTTTTATATACAACTTCGACATCAACGGGATAGGTCTGGCGCTCGGCATTACCGGATATTGAAACCTTGTACCTGCATTCAACAGTACTTCCCGAAGGAAAATCTCCTATGTAAACACTGCTATCGGTGGGGACTATCGGACTGTCGCCACTGCGCAGGATTTTCACAATAGCTTTTGTTCCGTCCGCTGAACCGGTATTTTTAATTTTCATATTGAGATACCCCTCAGTTCCGATATTCAGGTGTTCCGGAGTTGCTGACAACACGTCAATGGCAATATCGGGTTTAATTTTTATGGGAATCCCGATATCTTCATTTACCTGTTTATAGGTATACTGGATAGTATCAAACCCGTATTGTTCTGCCTGGTATAAGTACGAATAATTCAGCTTCAGC
>JBGOZZ010000114.1:0-5000 GCA_041480465.1 Methanoregula sp.
CGATAGATCCTTACCATGTTTTTCATCCCTGCCTGTCCGGAAGCATAACCTTCCTCATAGTTGGGTGTGCTACCATATATTTTCCCGCACTCTTCTGCGGGGCAAAACGCTATGTTTTGCCTGAGCTCATGAATACTACTACTGAGCTAAAAAACCGCAAGGAGTCATCTCCATGATCCGACCACACGATCTCGCAACCTATCCGTTACCCCTCATCCGCCGCGCGGCACCCATGGATATTCCGGCGATAGTTGCTATCGAGAAAGAATCATTTATCGACCCGTGGGAAGAATCCGTCTTTTTTGAAGCATTCACCTACTTTCCCACCACGTATTTTGTTGCTATCTGCAATGGAGCAGTCACCGGGTTTGTCATTGGCGGGCTGGAGGACACGGGTGAAAATATCTACGGGCACCTGTGCAATTTCGGCGTGAGCTCCGCGTACCGGAAGCGGGGGATCGGGCGGCTCCTCCTGCGCCGCCTCGAGCACCAGTTCGCGCTCGAGCTTGCCACGGGGGTCCAGCTGGAAGTGCGGGTATCCAATACGAGAGCGCAACGGTTTTACCGAACTCTGGGCTACAAGGATGTCTTTGAGATCGACAACTATTACGCCGATGGGGAAAATGCCCTCGTGATGATGAAATGGTTCAGGTTTTAACCGCGGCCAAGCTGCTGGTGTGCCCGGGCTAGATGCTGGGCAGCAAGGGCACCGAGGAGTGAGAGCTCACCGGCAAGCACACCAGCTCCGATGATCTCTGCCAGCTTTCTGGCATTCGTGCCCGCAGGATTTCCGCTTCCCGCCACGCCAAGTATCCGCAGGCACTCCTGCTGGGTCTCAACCCCGGTTCCCCCGCCAACGGTTCCCACGGGCAGGGAAGGAAGAGTGACAGCGACATATACTCCCGACTCCGTGAGATCCACGGTCGTGATGCAGGTGCTCCCGTCAATGGCATGAGCTGCATCCTGCCCGCAGGCGATAAACATAGCAGCGACAACGTTGGCCGCATGTGCATTGAATCCCATCGAGCCGGCGCGGGCAGAGCCGACCAGGTTTTTACGATAATTTACCTCAAACAGGTTTCCTGCATCCGTTTTAAAGATCCGGCCGATGAGTTCGTGGGAGAGTGCAACGCCGGCGACAACACTTCTTCCCCGCCCCATGATCCCGTTGATTGCGGCGGGTTTTTTATCGGTACACATATTGCCGGAGAGGGCAACGAGCCGGGCCCCGGTGCCCTGCGCGATCAGCCCTGCCACCTTCGCGCTCGCTATCGTTACCATGTTCATCCCCATTGCATCCTTGGTATCGAATTCAAGCCTGACGAAAACACTCGTACCTGTAATAAAGGATACAATGTCTGTCAGTTTTCCATGGGATGTTGTACTTTCTGCCGCCACACGGAGATCGTCATAGTGCTCCCCCACCCAGTCTGCAACCTGTTTTGCATGAACGACATTCTCCGCGGCAAAGACAGGAGCCCGTGTCATGCCGTCATGGAGAATGCGCGCCTGGGCTCCACCGGCCTCCGTGATCGCACTGCAGCCACGATTAACCGATGCAACGAGAGCCCCTTCCGTTGTTGCAAGAGGGAGATAATAATTTCCCTGTGCATATTCTCCCTGCACAAGAAGCGGTCCCGCGACACCGACCGGGACCTGGACGGTGCCGATCATGTTCTCACAGTTGCGTTTTACTACGCGCTCGATATCAATCGAAAAGATGCCGATATTTTCAAGCGACGTTCCGGTCTCCTGCTCGATGAATCCCCTCCGTACCCGGATAGCGTCGAGAGGGGGGAGATCTTTTTCCAGCTCGTAGAGTTTCAGCGAGCCGTTCTTCAGTTTTGTATACATGATATCCTCCCCATCAGTTTCACGACCGGATCCTTCTCCGCAGGGGGGGTCCCCGCGGCGCTCCGCATCATCAGCCATGAATAGTGGTACATCGTATGAATTTATGATACCGGTGGTTATGGGAAATGGTGGAGCAGTGGTGTATCCGTGTGCCTGTGGAGCGGGGTGAAGAACTGCGGCGGATTCTGATCGGGGAAGGGGTGCTGGATCTCTCGCTTAAAGTACGACGGGATGGCTCCCATCTTTTACTTCCTGTCATGGAACAGCGCGAAGGAGCAGTTCGGGATGATTTTGAGCCCCGGCCGGAACGGCTGGTTCTTCCGAGGCACGAGCTTGTTGGCGGTATCGCAATCATGCAGGACCACGACCCGGCAGGTGCCGAAAAAATCCTCGCATCCCGTCCCTCCGTTCACACGGTTCTCTGTGCGGCAAGCGTTGTCTCGGGGGAATACCGGACCCGTGAATTTGAGGTGCTTGCCGGTATCCCGACCACCCGGACGGATGTGATCGAGTACGGGCACAGGTTTATTGTCGATCTCTCAACAGCGTATTTTTCCGCCCGGCTCTCATCTGAGCGACAGCGTATTCTTTCCCGGATGGGAGATAGCGAGACGGTACTCGATATGTTTGCCGGTGTCGGGCCGTTTGCAATCACCCTTGCAGAACGCGCGGTGCTTGTTTTCGCTTCAGATATCAACCCGGACGCAATTCTCCTGATGCTGGCAAATCTGGTACAGAACAGAACAAAGAACGTTCTCCCTGTGCTGGCCGATGCGCATCATCTCCCTGCAAGTATGCCATGCCGGTTCGACCGGGTCGTCATGAATCTCCCGATGTCCGGTAGTGCGTTCCTCTCCGATGCATTCCGGCTCTGCAAACCTGGTGGGATGATCCACTTCTATACACTGGTATCGGCAGAAGGTGAGCATACTGCCCGAATTACGGAAATGGGCGGAATAGTTGTTGCAGAGCGGGTTGTCCGGTCGTACTCTCCGGCGCAATGGCACGTGGTATATGACATCATCGTGAAATAAGGATCATCGTCATTTCGTGTTGAATAGAATGTTTTTAAATTTTCGTTCCTGATATGTCCCGGCCTCTTCAGGTCCTTGCCGGGCAAAGCAGTTTCTTTAGCATCACACATAGCGTCTAACCGCTGCAGGAGGGGCCTGCGGGGGTGAAGAAGCGTCGTTCATGGTAAAGGGGATGGGTGGCATCAGCCCCATTCCCGTATTTCCAAATTCCTGCATTACCCGCTCAAAAAAAACGAAGAGCCCGGTATAAATTGCTGAAAATCCGGTTCAGACCCGCTCCTTTTTGACACTACCAGTAACCAGATATGTCCCGGGATTTTCATCTCACCAGAATAGCACGATGGTAACCTGCTTTATGGTACCAAAAAAATTGGCAATACAGGGTGAATATGTCCCCGAAGTATTCATCTGTGGTAGCGGGGTAATGGAAAAAGGTTTGAGAAATTACCGGGCCGGCACAAACTCGTGCCATAATGGTTATCCTGCCCTCCCCCCATTTTCTCTCTCGTAAACTAAAAATCATCAATTACAACAGACAATTTTATCATATATCATAGATTATATCTTACAGATGGACCAAAAGATACAGATTGCCCTCGAAAGCCAGAACCCGTGGTGGTCCGGCAGATCGTTTGCCACCGGTGTCGAGCGTCTCTCGTGGTTCCCGGAACTCCGGCGATTCCTTGGGGCAAAAGAGATCCTGCTCCTTATAGGTGCACGACGAACCGGAAAGTCCACGCTTGTCTACCAGCTCATACGTTCCCTGCTCGATACGGAGATCCGAAAAGAAGCGATCCTCTACATCAACCTTGATGAGCCGCTCTTTGTCAACCGGGCAAAAGATCCCGGGTTCCTCCGGGAACTCATTGAAGACCACTGTACCCAACACAGTGAAATTACACAATTTACGATCTGCATCGATGAGATCCAGAACTTCGAATACTGGGTGGAGACTATCAAGACGCTCTATGATACAAAACCCGAACTGAAGATCATCCTGACCGGCTCCAGTTCATCCCTTTTAAAGCGAGAGATCAGCAACCGGCTTTCGGGCCGTTACTTCTCCTGTACAGTCTATCCGCTCTCCTTTGCAGAGAGCCTGGGGTTTTCCGGTATCGAGAACCCGACAATTATCCGGAAGCGGCAGCACTTCGCCATGTACCTGACATATGGTGGCTTTCCCCGTGTGGTACTCGAACCGCAGGCTGAATTAAAAAAAGAGATTCTCAAAAATTACTATGAGACGATCTATCTCAAGGACATTATCTTCCCGAATACTGTGAGAAACAACAGCGATCTGTACGATGTCCTCTATTTCCTTATCTCAAATATCGGGAATCCGCTCTCTTACAACCGTATCGCGGAAACGCTGCATATCTCACCCGATACCGTGCGGGAATACATAGGATATGCTGAGAATGCGTTCCTGCTCTATGCGGTGAAAAAATTCGATTACTCGATAAAAAAACAGCTGGCAAATCCCAAGAAGATCTACTGCGTCGATACCGGTATCATCAACGCAGTCGCATTTGCATTCTCGGAGAACCGTGGACGACTCCTGGAGAACGCCGTATTTATGGTCCTGAAAAAGATGCATAGCGAGATCTACTACCACAAGGATCGGTACGAGTGCGATTTTGTCGTAAAGACACACCGAAAAATTATCCTTGCTCTTCAGGTAACTGAGTCTCTTGATAATCCTGACACCCGGACACGTGAACTCCGGGGGTTATGTGAAGCTATGGAAGCCTATAGCCTGACCGAGGGTATCATCATCACCCTGAATGAATCCGGTGAAGAAATGATTAAGGGCAGACGTATCCGTATTCTACCGGTGTATGACTGGCTGGGAGACCAAAAAAAAGTGAACGGTTGAAACGGGCAGTTACTCCCTTGGCAGGAATCATCTAAAAAAAAGTTTATTCCACTGGTACAAACTTCGTACCGTAGTGGATGATACCGCTTTCCCCATCAGTGGCGATCCTGCGGAACACGCTTTTTACCCGCATGCCGATCTTCACTTCGTCCGGACGGCAGACGATCTGTGCTGTCATGCGCGGCCCCTCATCCAGTTTCACAATGGCGAGCACATACGGGGTGAACGCCTCGAAC